>JAUNGL010000138.1 GCA_030524665.1 Lachnospiraceae bacterium
CCTCCCGCTCTGGGGCATCGTATGAAATATTCAGTTCTTGAATTAAACACGAATTGAGTTAAATTGAAACTCCCCCTGCAATTTTGTATAAAAATATTATTTACAAATTCGCTCCTTAATGCTACAATTCCTATAGGTAATTAGGTGATACTACAATATAAAGATTGAAGGAGGAAACTGTAATGAGCTTTAAACTCTGGAATTTACTCGATGAATTGAAGTCTGACCAGTATGACTGGGTGGAACTGTCACATTCCCTGAATAATGACAGTCCTTATTGGAGCGGTATTCCCGATGGCTCCGTAGAATTATCCAAAACTTGTTTTGACTGGGGAAATGAAATGCTCGATTGTCTGATCCAGACATTCAAATTTCCCGGACAGTTTGGTACCCATATTGATTTTCCCGGGCATTTTGCAAAAGGGAAAGCTCTCTCGGAGGAATACGGTGCAAATGAACTAATCTTCCCGCTCTGCGTAATTGATGTTACAGAGCAGGTAAAAAAAGATGTTCACTATGCGGTTACTGTAGATGACATCAAAGCATATGAAGAAAAATACGGTGCAATTCCAGATGGGGCTTTTGTTGCTCTCTATACCGGATGGGGCAAATACTGGCCGGATATGAGTGCTTTGTCCGGTATTGCAGAGGATGGCAGTGAAAATTTCCCGGGCTGGTCGCTTGAAGCTCTTCAATATATCTATGAGGTAAGAAATGCAGCAGCAAACGGCCATGAAACACTAGATACTGATGCTTCTGCTCTGGCTGCTCAGGCAGGTGACCTGGCATGTGAACGGTATGTATTGTCGCAGGGAAAACTTCAGATTGAAGTCCTTGACAATCTTGACAAGGTAGCACCTGCCGGCGCATTGCTGATCGCTGCATGGCCCCGCATTGAAGGTGCAACCGGACTTCCTGCACGTGTATTTGCAATTACTCCGAAACATGAAGCCTGATTCCCGCCGGACTCTGGCTGTCGGATTTCTGGAACTATTCGTCTTTATCCGACAGCCGGATTTTTGAGATAATCCTGGAAAGTAACACTACTGCCGCAGCAATCAGGCCAAGTGTTCCCAGAAACAATCGCCTGTTCATATACCAGCGGACAAATATATTTGTAGAAATCAATATCCGGTATACATACTTTTCTGTATTCTCATCCGATCTCCTGTCTGAGATTCTGCCAGAAATCTGACCTGATGGCTTAACAGCTGCCGGGGCTGGTTCCCCACTCATGACTGTCTGCACCGCATTCTCATTTGCTTCTTTCTCTATCCCATGTGAAATTCCAGGAAATTCTTCATATCCAAGACGATTCCCCGCCTGATCAACTGCTACAATGTTGACAAACTGATAACCCGCATATTCTTCCAGTTCCAATGACACTATTCCAAAGCTTTCCGCCAATTCTTTCACGGTAACTTCTCTGGATATATTTTTATTTAATACCTTCTTTCCTTCTTTTTCTGTATACACCTCAATCTTCAATCTGGAAATCTGTATGTTATCCTTGACATCAATCGTCAATTTATGACTGCTTTTATTATAGATTCCGGCATCTCTGATTTTTGTATTTTCTTTCTGTTTTCCACCATTTTCATATGTATGGATACCGCTCACCACTACATCGGGAGGTGTATTGTCCACAACAAATTCTATTTCTTTATTCTGGCCATGATTGCCTGAAGCATTCTGTGCTGCATCTTTAGAAAAGACATTCACTGTATACAAGCCGTCTTCTGAAAAATTTTTTCTCAGAATACGATAGGTAAATTTCTTCTGCCCATCAACTGTCTGTTCCTCTGCTGTGTAGTCTTCCCCGCGTTTCAGCCTGCGGAGCTTTCCGTTGAATGTGCACTCAATTTCCTGCATTTCCAATGTATCTACATTGTATTCATAAATCACAATATCTCCCTTTTCACTCTGAGGCATCTGGTTATAGTAGTTCTCCAGTACCTTCTTTGTGTAATCATCGAAATCATAGGCGGAACCAAAACGGTTTACTGAGTACACGGCAGTCTCGGTTTGCAGATTGCCGGCTTTGTCTGTTGCCCGTATTGTCAGGGTGTAAACATCATCCTTATCTTTTGTGTACTCCATATCCTCCAGCACAATTTTGACTCCTCCTGCCATACCTGTGCTTTCCTTCTGTACAGCTTCTACTGCCTTATGTTTCAGTCCCTGAAGTGTAATTTCCACACCGTTCGGATCGTAATTGGAATCCCTGATCACGATTTCAGGCATTACTTTGTCTTTATTCGCAGCTTTTATTCCTCTGATCCGAATTTCCGGCTTGCTTGTATCGACATAAAATCTCTGAACTTCTTCTATACCGTCGCGGCTTTTATTCCCTGCAAGGTCAACAGCCTCTACCCGAAATTCGTAGTACCCATCCTCCACAAAAGATAACACCGCAGTATGAACATCACCATTTTGAGTAAATACTGGCTGGCCCATATCTTTACCGCTACCATAATTAAAAATAATATGATCAGGGTCAAAATTACGTTCTTTTACAGTAATCACCGCAGTCCTTGCCGACGCAAAATAATTTCCGCTCCCGGGTGTATTATAATCATACGTGATATGGATCACCGGTTCTGTGCGGTCAATAACGAATATCTCCTGATCCCTGTAGACAGATCTGTTGCCTGCCTGATCTTCTGCCGATAGTGCCATTCTGTAATTCCCGTCCTCTGGAAATGTGATCTGACACCTGTATTCCGTATGATCCGCATTGTTTTCATTTCTTCCATATATCCATGTACCCGTTTGAAATTTCGTGCCATCCGGATTCCATATCTCCAGCCTTACTTTGTCAGGATCAAAATTTCTTTCCCGGATTGAAATTGTAGCTGTTCTGACCGCACGATAATACTTCCCATTTTGAGGAGCATTCAAATCATAGGATACGGAAATCTGAGGCTCTGTCACATCAATCATGAGATTCCGGCGCACGGAAACCGTATTTCCCGCATAATCCTCTGCAAACACTTCTACCGTAACGTCATTACTGTTATTTTTCTGACTGTCTACCGTGACAACGGTAGACAGCGATCTTTGGTATTTTTCCACCTGAACCGATGCTCTCTGTGTCACAACTCCATGATTTCTCACCTCATACCGTACATTCCTCAAACCAGAACAAGATCCCTGTTTCCACGCATCCGCCGCCTGAATATTCACTTCCACATCTTCACTGTAAATATTCTGCATGGACGGCTTCGTCAATATAGTAAGCTCCGGTTTTTCAATACTGCGGTCCATTATGACACCATCAGAACTCACATAACTGATATTTCCAGCTTTATCCTTTAACCTGCCGTAAATAATGTATTTTCCTTCTTCCACGATGGACACTGTATTCCCTCTGTTCCACGAAGCCAGAACCAGCTGCTTTGCGGACAGCGGTTCCGTAGACTGATACCAGTCAATTTCGGGTTCTCCCGAAAGCGCGTCTTCACCGCTGATCGTTGCCGTCAGTTTTTGATCCCTGGAAAAATAATGAAATCCTAAAAAAGTATCCCATGCACCGTATGGTTCAATGACAACTTTTCCACACACAGGCGCTGTGTTATCCACAGTAAACCACCCATTCGCGATGATATTTGCTTTATTACCTGCAAGATCCGTATAAGAAAAAGCTGTTGTGTAATCACCATCCTTTTGGAATTTCACCTCTGCCGTTCTGATATTGTCTTTGCTCCTGAACCTCCCGGATACCGTCCTGCCATTTGACGTCCAGACAATCCCACTACTGTCCCGGAAATTGTGCTCCGTTATCTCTATCTGCATTGTGATGCTTCCTGTCTTGTATATGCGGCTATTTTCGTCATTTCCCACATTGATCATTTTTCCCTGATTCCGATAAGTCACTTTCACTACCGGAGGAGTTCGATCAATCGTGAATCTGTCGACATGTCCATAATTTTTCTTATTTTCTGCCTGATCTGCGGCCGACAAGGTAAATGTATAGTCTCCATCGGCCCTGAATCTGATCTTACATCTGTGCAGGGTATTATCACCGGCCTCTACACCGTGCATCCATTTTCCAATCTGCGGACTGATCCCGTCTGTATTTTTGACCAGCCACCGGATTCCTCCCTCATCAAAATTTCGTTCACGCACTGTTACGGTCGCGGTTCTTACTGTATTATAGTATCTTCCATTCTTTGGCACGTTCTTATCGTACGTCACCATAATCACCGGCTTCGTAATATCGATCCGCAGCTTCAGTTCCGTCTGAGCCTGATTCCCCGCCTGGTCTTCTGCATAAACTCTGACAGTAACATGATTACTGTTATTTTTTTTGCTATTCACAGTTATCCTACGTTTCAAAATCTTTGCCCCTGCAGAAGTCCCGGACAGGAATTTTCCCTTTTGCGTCACCTTTCCATCATTTAGAATTTCGTACCGAACATTTTTCAGCCCGGAACAGGAATGATTTTTTATCAAATCTTCCGCACTTACATGGATTGTTACATCCCCGCTGTAAATACCGGAAGCAGATGCTTTCGTAACGGCCTCCAGTACCGGCTTCTTCAGGCTCCGGTCTATGATCACTCCATCTGAATTCACGTATCGGATATTTCCGGCTTTATCGACCAACTTCGCATATACAATATATTGTCCTTCCTTTTTCAGTTCCGCTCTACTGCCCTTGACCCACCTGACTTTAGCAAGCTGCTCTTCTGTCAGGACACTTCCAGCCTGTTCTTCAATGTAATAAAAGATCATCGGTGGTCCGGAAAGCTCATCCTCCCCTGCAATCGAAACCGGAAATGAATTCCCTTTTCCAAAATGCCTAAAACCAGAAAAGGTACCCCATGTACCGAAAGGTTCAATTGTAATCCGGCCATTCATAGGTGCCGTATTGTCTACTGCAAAGTATCCTTTTGGATTCTCTTTCAAAACTCTGCCCGTATGATCTACAAAAACTGCCCTGTTTCCTGCAAGATCAGTATAATGGAATTCCGTATTGTAATAACCATCCTCTGTAAATTCAACAACAGCCGTTCTGACGTCGCCTTCATCCGCAAATTTTCCGGAAATTTTTTCTCTGTTTGTCATCCACCGAATCCCCTTTTCCGAATGAAAATTATGCTCTGTGATACTTACCTGCATCAGAATACTTCCCTGCCTGTATATTCTGCTATTCTTATTTTCCCCCGGAACTACAGGTTCCCCGTCATTTTCATAGCTCACACGTACGACCGGAGCCGTACGGTCAATTGTAAACTGATCTTTTTTCCCATACTCTGTTTTGTTTCCGGCCATATCGGTAACCGAAAAAGTAAAGCAATAATCATCATCCTCTGAAAAAGTCACTGTACATTGATGGATCGTCTGATCTCCTTCATACTTACCGACTGTCCACTCACTGAACACCGGAGCTTTCTCTCCTGTTTGCTCAATCAAAAAACGAACTCCCATATCATCCGGATTAAAATTACGCTCTTTTACAGTAATCGCCGCAGTTCTGACCTCATTATAATAAAATCCGTTGGCGGGTGTGTTTAAGTCATACGTCACATCCACAACAGGAGGAGAAATATCAATTGCCAGATTGAGACTCTGTACACTTTCCTTCCCTGAATAATCCGACACATACACTCTAACCGTCACATGATTACTGTCATTCTTACTGCTGTCTACTGTAATCCCATTCGAACCTTTCATCTGAAAGCAGCTTTGATGTCCCTCTATTTCAAAGCATTCTCCCTGCGTCTTTTTATCATCACAAATTACTTCATACCAGACTTTCTTTAATCCGGAACAGGAAGCATGGGTTACTGTCTCTTCCACACGAATCTCCAGATTTATATCATCACAGTAAATGCCGTTTTCCGGCATCGGTGTGATCACAGTGATCTCCGGGTTTACCGGTGCCGTATTATCAATCATAAACCTGCGGATTGTTCCAAAATCAACGGAACTATTTTCCCACCCTGCCCTGTCGATACAAGATACCTCCCGAATCACATAATCACGCTCTTCTGTAAAATAAATCTCCAATACATTCGTTCGAAACCGCGTATAATCCTTTTCTTCTCTTCCGGCTTCCGAATCTGCCTTCCATCTGGCAGTAATTCCATACGATTTCAGTGACTCCGAGTCCGACGGATCAAGCATTCTGACAAGTTCCCCGGTCTCATCACCGATCCCAAGCTCCACACTTACCTGATTCCGGTCAAAATTTCTTTCCGTAAAAACTATTTCTGCCACTACTGTTCCTTCAAAGCAGGTATATTCCTGACCTTCTTTGATTACTTTAGCCGCTGCAATTCCCTGCACGGATACAGCAGCCTCCGGTCTTGTTGTATCAATCCGTATTGCAGACGTCTCACTCGTTGTCATATTTCCTGCCAAATCCGATGCCCCAACCCGGACAACTACCTGATTTGAATCATTTGCCTTTCCTGAAATCCTGATTCCAGAATCCGACGGAGTCCGATATTCTGCCCCTTTCATATCTGCTATTGTCAGATTTTGATTTCCCCCTGCGTTTCCAGCCTCGTAAAGCAGTTCAGAATTTCCTGTATCTTCCTCTTTCTTCACTTCAAGGAGCACTTCCGAAAGTCCGCTTTTCACATCCCCGCTATCTGCCGCATGAAAGTTCACATTGATATCTCCGGTATAGAAACCGTTGACTAGTTCAGTCCCATTTGCACCTGAAATGACAATATCTGAAATTTCCGGTGCAGTCCGATCCAGCACCAGACCGTTTGATATACTGATTCTGCGGTTTCCGGCATGATCTGCCGTATCTGCCGCCACAAGATAATATCCTTCTTCAGAATCCTCCGGGACGGGAATTGTGGCCCTCCATTTCCGGGTTTTATCATCCTCCGTCAATATCCCTTCTTGAACCAACTGAGCATCGTTCTTACCTGTCAGAGCGGAAACCAATGCATCTGATGTCAGATCTTCATCTTCCTTCCAGACAGTCCATTTCGCCTCCTGCATCCCGGATTCCAAATCTTCAGCCTCTATACTTATCTCTGCCCTGTCTCTGATAAATTCCCCATACGTCAAACCCCCTCCTGGATTCTGATTTATATTTTCCGAAATATCAAATGTAACTGCAGGACCCAGCCCGTCATATCCAATCGTCACGGGCACCGGATTCGTACGGGTCTTTCCGCTCAGATCCGCACTTTGCAAAAGATACAGCTCCAATTCGATTCTGTTTTCCTCCAGCGGAAAATCCGTTAAATCAAATTCTTCTGTCAGATCATATTCCTTTTCTCCCTGACGCGCCATCACCCGGTCATATTGCTTCCATTCCTCCGCTATCTCAAACTTCACACATCCATTCGTCCAGACATACGTACTCTCTTCCCTCTGCTCATGATAAAGTTCCTGTCCCTTACCATTCCCTGCATATAATCCATGGAATCCAAAACCATCCTGAGGTATAATTTCCAAATCACCTCTCGTATAATCCAACAAATAATTATCACCAAAAAGAATTCCTGTATCGCCTTCTTTTTCACTGCTCCCAAAATTCTGAAGTCCAAAAACTTCCCTGTACGTCCCCACAAAAGAGTTTTCGCTGATCCCTTCGGTATCCATCGAAATCCGAAATGTATCTGCCGCATCCCCCTTGATCTCCTTCAGATTCTTCCGAACTGCAGTTTCATTTACTGCACCTCCGTCACTTAGCCACACCCCGACAATGTAATCCGACAGACAGATTGTATTTCCAACGTTGATTACAGTCTCAGGCTGTTCTTCAAAAACAAATAAATTCTTCCATTTCTCAGGTTTATTTTCGAATACGGAATATGGGACACTCGCGGCCGGCAGTTTCCCCCAGATTTCCCTTCTGTTGATTCTTCCCGCTAGATCCGAAGTGTCTTGCAACCGATACTTTTGTTTCAAGTCTTCCTCTACCTTCCGGCTATTGTCTGTCTCATCCTTCCATCGCATTGTGATGCCTGTAATCTCAGTCAATTCACCATTATCCTTCGCATCTGCACTTTTATATTCCGCATCTGCGGTATCAAGCACTATATTATCTGCAAGTTCCTGTATCTCCTCATCCGATAACGAAATCTCTGACCCGGAGGTGAAGTAAAAGCAAACATCAGGCGGAAGTTCTGTCGTCCCATCATATATTTTGTCTGCGCCGCTTACTGCGAGTTTTACCGGAACAGGCTGAATCTCTTTCTCTGTACTGCTTTCTGTTTCCTGAATTCCTGTTTCCAATTCCTCATCCAGGTCTGTCTCCGGTTCCGCAGCTTGTTCTGAATCACTCCGGGTTTCCTCTTCTGATTCTGTTTTTGA
>JAUNGL010000139.1 GCA_030524665.1 Lachnospiraceae bacterium
TGACTGGCGGCCTTGCTATGCGAAAGATCATAAGCCTACCGGAAAAGAGGCATTTATGGTGACGGAGTACGGTGGTATCGCTTTCACAAATATTGGTCAGCAGGGCGAGATGGGCGGCATGGAAACCTGGGGTTACCATGATAAGGTGACGGATGAAGAAGCATTTTTTGCGCGTTTCCAGTCCGTGACGGATGCAATCCGCGGGATACCGTATTGTCAGGGATACTGCTATACGCAGCTTACGGATGTTATGCAGGAGATCAACGGAGTACTGACCGCTGACCGCAAGCCGAAAGTAGATATCAGGCGCTTTGCGGCGGCCAATCAGGATCCGGTTTGAAAAGAATGATGCAATCAAACGGTCTTCGGACCGGAAAAATAAAGGAGGAAAATTCCATGAAAAAACGAAACTTTTTAATCCCGGCAATGGTAATCCCGATGGCACTTACTTCCATAACGGCATTTGCTGCTCCTGTTGAGATCGACTACTGGTCTGTATTTACAGGCGGCGACGGTGCGGTGATGCAGGGGATGGTGGATGCTTTCAATGAGGCACAGGACGAAGTGCATGTAAACCATACTCCGATGACTGCGGATGACTTATACCAGAAGATTCCGCTGGCAGTTCAGACCGGAACAGAGGTGCCGGATGTAGCCGTTGTTCATATTGAGCGTATCCCGAATTTTGTATCAAACGATATGCTGTACAGCTATGATGAGGATATCCTGGCAGAAGCAGGTATTTCCGCTGACGATTATATCGCATCTGCTTTTGGAGCAAGCAACATTGATGATGAGCAGTACGGGATTCCGCTGGATGTTCACAGCTACGTGACCTATTACAACAAGGATCTGTTTGACCAGTATGATCTGAACAGCTACGTGGAAGACGGCGTGCTGACCTTTGACGAGATTCGGGAACTGGGTGACAAGGCACGTGAGCAGGGCTTTGAAGGTGATGTATTCGATCTGGGCTGGATGCGCGCGCAGCTGCTCAGCTTCTACGCACAGCTTGATCCTGAACTGACTCTGTCAGAGGACGGAACCAATCCGTGCATCAACAATGAGAACATGAAGAAAGTATTTGAGACGATGAAGAGTCTGGCAGAAGATGGCTACACCAATGCCAAGGATGGCGACGCAGCGGCAGAGTTCTATGGCGGTGAAATGCTTGTGTGGATGGAAGGTATCTGGATGAAGGCTGCAGTGGTAGATGCAGGCATTAATTTTGGAATGCTTCCTTGCGTTGTTTATGATCCGGCAGTGGTAAAGAACTGGACTTCTTCTCATAATTTTGTACAGTTTGCGGATGAGGAACGTACGGAGGAAGAGGATCTCGCAGTTGCCAAATTTATTAAATTCATGGGCGAGAGCAATTCTGTCACCTGGGCAGAGGATGCCGGACAATGTCCTGCATACCTTGCTGCATGGGACAATCTGGACCTCAACGAGCTGCCGCAGGGCTTCCTGGCAAAACCGGAAAACGTAGATACCCTGGCAATTTATTCCTATGATTATTGGGGAATGTTTGACACTGCATTCTCCCGCGTTGGCTGGGACTTTACTGACGGTACCATCGGAATTGATGATGCGCTTGCGCAGATTGATGCTGAAATTACAGATGCAATTGCAGCTCAGTAACTGTTAGGAAGGAGCGAAATGATTACGGGTGCTGGTATACCAGCACCCGAATCTGATTAATAGAAAAGAGGTGTTATTATGGCGCGTTCTAAGACAGCAGCATTTATGGGAATCGTTTTTCTTGTGCTTTTCTGTCTGTCCGCGGTGACAGGACAAGCCACAGTAAAGGAGATTACGAGCGCTGTGGAGATGACTTTGCCGCAGTTGTTTTTCTCTTTGAGCAGTGCAAGTATCCTGCTGATTCCCTTGGCGATAGTAACAATGATCGCCGCTGTGATTGCTCATCTGTGTAACCAGCGTAATGTTGGATTTGTATTCTCACTTGTTTCTTTTGCCGTATTTGGCCTTTTTATGCTACTGTTCGCACAGGAAAAGACGAATGCCGCACTTTATGCACCGCTTAGCGACGCACTGAAAGAAGCAGGGGTTAAAAAACTGAAAAAACGGGATGTTGACCAGATTATCGTAACCTACACACCGTTTGTTTATCTTACGCTAGCCAGTGCAGGTGCAGCGGTTTGTCTGGGATTTCCGCGGCTGAAGACGGAATACGACCGCCGTAAGCTGCGGAAAGACCTGCTTCCCTATGCGTACATCGCACCGCACCTGTTCTTCTTTATCATTTTCTTTATAACGCCTGCCGTATACGGCATTTATGCGGCGTTCACTAAGTGGGATTTGTTTAATGAACCGGTGTTCATCGGCCTTGCGAACTTCAAAACGCTGTTGTTTGACGCAGGGAATACTTATTACAAGCAGCTGCGTAATGGTCTTTGGAATACAGTGAAGTTTGTGATTTACAGTGTGCCTTTCTGTATCGCAGTGCCGCTGGCTCTGGCTGTTGCACTGCAGACGAAGTGCAAAGGCAGTAAGCTGTTTCAGGCGCTTTATTATTTCCCAAGCCTTCTGTCAATCACGACGGTTACATTGTCCTGGAGATATATGTTTAATACACAGTACGGCGTGGTACCGAATTTTCTGGGTATGAAAGAAAACTGGTTTTCGCCTCCTCATTCCTGGATCGTTCTGGTGGTGGTAACCGTCTGGTGGTGTGCCGGAAGCAATATGGTCATATATCAAAGTGCGCTGGCGTCCATTCCGCGGACGCATTATGAAGCTGCTGCTGTGGATGGCGCAGGGGCATGGCAGAGGTTTGTACATATTACATTGCCGGGAATGAAATATCCGCTGACGTACACCTTCATTATATCTGTGGTTGCTCAGTTTAATGTTTATGGCCAGCCATTGATGCTGACAGGTTTTAATAATAATGAAGCGAATGCTGTGCTGCTGATGTATATCCAGGAAAATGCTGTGAAGAAGCAAGTGGCAGGCATGTCGGCTGCTATGTCGGTCATCCTTGGTTTATGTATTATGGCAGTATCCTACGTACAGATGCGGGTGATGCGTGCCAATGCACCGGAATAAGAGAGGGGGAGAGTGACTGTGAATTCAAGTAAGAAAGCAAAGATTGTGGCTGCTGTCTTTATGATTGTGCTGGGGATTGTCTGGATCACTCCGGTTTTGTGGCTGGTACTCAGCTCTTTCAAGATGGATTCTGATTTTATTACTTCCTTTGCAAATCTCAAAGGGCCGGGGGATTATCTGAGCCGTTTGATTCCGCGTGAGTGGACACTTGATAATTATATTGAAATGTTTGTAGGAGGCGAGGGAGCGAACACCACGGCAAACATATTGGCTATGTTCAAGAACTCAATTGTAGTATCTGTTGCGGTAACAATTGGAACACTCATTGTGACCAGTTTAAGCGCTTACGCATATGAGCGCCTGGATTTCAAAGGCGGAAATAAAATATTCTGGGCTCTGATGTATATGAGTATGTTTCCGAATGTGGTCAATCTTCTGCCGATGTTCCGTATCTCTAATGCATTGGGTTGGGTGGACAATCTGAATGCTCTGATCTGGCCGAGTCTGGCGGGAGTGTTCAATATTTTCCTGATTCGCAATTTCATGAAAGGTATCCCGAAGGAGCTGGATGAGGCTGCGGCGATAGATGGAGCGAGCAGCTTTGGAATTTATTGTCATATTATTCTGCCTTCTATTGCACCGGTTATGATTGTGGTGGGACTTTTCGCCTTTAACGGTGCATGGAATGACTTCCTGTGGCCCTCCATTGTTCTTACAAACCCAATGAACCAGACACTGACTCCGGGATTGAGACTGCTGAGCGGTCAGTATGAGCAGAGATGGGCACATATGATTGCCTCCTGTCTGATCAGTATGATCCCTCCGCTGCTGCTTTATCTGTTTGCGCAGAAGTATTTTCTGCAGGGGATTTCTGTGCAGGAAGGTGTCAAGGGATAAAAGAAAGCATATAAAAAGCTGTCCTTATCAGAAAAATAAGAACAGCTTTTTTGCGTATGAGTCAAAAAAATGATCGTTTTTTACATTTTGCTGTTATACTGGACATGCGATTCATAAAAAGATTGTTAATTTTGAATAAAATGCTTGCATTAGTTCACGATTATTAGTAAAATATATCTATGTGGGGTCTGAAGCCCCTGACTAACTTAGTATTGGAGGAAAAAGGCTATGAATGTTTACACAACAGACAAGATTCGAAATGTCGTAATCCTGGGTCACGGTGGTTCCGGTAAGACAAGTCTCGTTGAGTCTATGGCTTATCTGTCGGGTATCACGAGCCGGTTGGGAAATGTAGCTGAAGGAAATACCATCAGTGATTTTGATAAAGAAGAAATCAAGAGAAAGTTTTCAATTTCTACATCCATGGTTCCGATTATCTGGGGCGACACGAAGATTAATATATTAGATACGCCGGGATATTTTGATTTCGCGGGTGAGGCAGAGGAAGCTGCTGCAGCAGCAGACGCAGCTGTGATCGTTGTCAATGGTAAGAACGGTGTTGAGGTTGGTACGGAAAAAGCATGGGAGCTTTGTGAGAAATATAAGCTTCCGAGAATCTTCTATGTATCGAATATGGATATCGATAATGCCAGCTACCGTAAGGTCGTAGAAGCTCTGACCGAGCGTTATGGAAAGAAGATTTCCCCGATTCACATGCCGATCCGTGAGAAAGAGACATTTGTCGGATATGTCAACATCGTAAAGATGAAGGGCAGAAGATATGTAAACAAGAATGAAAAGGTAGAGTGCGAGATTCCGGACTACTCAAGAGAATATCTTGACCAGTACAGAGAGAATCTGCTCGAGGCAGTTGCTGAGACGAGTGAGGAAATGATGGACCGTTACTTTGGCGGCGACGAATTCTCCGAAGCTGAGATTATGGCAGCACTTCATACGAATATCAGTGACGGCTCAATCGTTCCGGTGACAATGGGTGCCAGTCTGAACCTTCAGGGTATCCTGATCCTGCTGGATGATATTGTCAGCTACTTCCCGAGTCCGGAGATGCGCAAGGTTGCAGGTATCAACCTGAAGTCCAAGGAAGTATACGAGGCTAATTACAATTTCGCAAAGGCGAAATCCGCATTCATTTTCAAGACGATCGTAGATCCATTCATTGGTAAGTACTCCATGATCAAGGTAGCATCCGGAGTTATCAAAAATGATGATACATTATACAATGTGAATACTGATTCCGAAGAGCGTATCAGCAAGCTCTACGTATTTGAAGGAAGCAAACCGGTTGAAGTGAAGGAGCTTCATGCCGGAGATATCGGTGCGATTGGTAAGCTGAATGCATCGACCGGAGATTCTCTTGCGACAAAGGCAACCCCGGTACAGTACGGAAAGATTGATGTCTCCACTCCGTATACCTATAAGAGATATAAGGCAAAGAATAAGGGCGAGGAAGATAAGGTAGCTCAGGCACTTGCCAAGATTGCACAGGAAGACCTGACTATGAGATCCGTAAATGACGGTGAGAACAGACAGACCTTGATTTACGGTATGGGTGACCAGCATCTGGATATCATCGCCAGCAAGCTTCTGACGAAGTACAAAGTAGAGGTAGAACTGAGCAAGCCGAAGGTAGCATTCCGTGAGACGATCCGCAAGAGTTCGGACGTAGATTCCAAGTACAAGAAACAGTCCGGCGGACACGGACAGTACGGTCATGTAAAGATGCGCTTCTCACCATCCGGAAATCTTGAGGAAGCTTATGAGTTTGAGCAGGTGGTTGTCGGCGGTGCCGTACCGAAGAACTACTTCCCGGCAGTTGAGAAGGGAATTCAGGATTCCTGTGTCAAGGGTCCTCTGGCCGGATATCCGGTTGTTGGCGTGAAGGCAGTGCTTTACGATGGTTCCTACCATCCGGTAGACTCCTCGGAAATGGCGTTCAAGACAGCAGCGAGCCAGGCGTTCAAGAAGGGCTTCATGGAAGCAAGCCCGGTTCTCCTTGAGCCGATTGCATCCCTGAAGGTTACGGTTCCGGATAAATTCACCGGTGATGTGATGGGTGACCTGAATAAGAGAAGAGGCCGTGTGCTTGGTATGAATCCTGACCACAAAGGCAATACGATCGTGGAAGCAGATATCCCGATGTCAGAGCTGTACGGCTATTCCACACAGCTTCGTTCCATGACCGGAGGCAGCGGTACATATTCTTACGAATTCGCACGCTATGAGCAGGCACCGAATGATGTACAGGATAAGGAAATCGCAGCTAGAGCGAACGAAGAAGATTGATAAAAGCAAGACTGAGAGATTGGCAGGCAGCACAGGAAAGTGCTGCCTGTTTTTGAATATACAAGCCGGAAAATTATTATGACATGGTGTTTATGGATATTCAGATACCGGTTATGAATGGTTATGAGGCTGCGAGGGAGAACCGCGCATCTGAGCGGGAGGATTTGAAGAAGATTCCGATTATTGCAATGAGTGCGGATGCATTCTCAGACGATATCCAGAAAGCAGCTCAGTCAGGGATGAACGGACATGTTGCAAAGCCGATCGAGATTTCAAAATTGCTGGCTGTATTGGAAAAATGGATCGGTAATTTTTAGCCTTATACTTGATTTTTACGAAGAAATAGTTGAAAAATGTCTGCAAATCAACTATTATATTGGGTAAAGCTCTTTTTGGACTGTACAGGTGGTGTTTGTGGTTCAAAATGTCCGGACAGTCGTGTAGAAAAAGAGCAGGGCAGATTGTAAGAAAGGATGAATGTGATGGGTTATAAGATAGCAGTCATTCCGGGTGATGGAATCGGACCGGAAATTGTGAGAGAGGCGCGGAAGGTGCTGGATGTGGCTGGGAAGAAGTATGGATTTGAGCTTGATTATACAGAGCTGTTTATGGGTGGGGCATCGATTGATGTGAATGGAGTACCGCTTACGGATGAGACGATTGCGATTGCGAAGGCAAGTGACGCTGTTTTGATGGGCTCGATCGGAGGAGATGCGAAGACTTCCCCGTGGTATCAGCTGGCGCCGAACCTCCGTCCGGAGGCAGGGCTTCTGAAGCTTCGGAAGTCGCTGAACTTGTTTGCGAATCTTCGTCCGGCCTATCTGTACGATGAGCTGAGGGCTGCCTGCCCGCTGCGGGATGAGATCATCGGGGATGGATTTGATATGATGATTATGCGGGAACTGACCGGAGGACTGTATTTTGGCGCCCGTCATACGGAGGAAGTGGATGGGGTGCGTAAGGCAGTCGATACACTGGAGTACAATGAAAATGAGATCCGCAGAATTGCCGTGAAGGGCTTTGAGATCGCAAGAAAGCGCCGCGGCAAGGTATGCAGTGTTGACAAAGCGAATGTGCTCGATTCTTCCAGACTGTGGCGTGCAGTTGTTGAAGAAGTGGCGAAGGAATACCCGGATGTGGAGCTGTCGCATATGCTGGTGGATAACTGTGCGATGCAGCTTGTCCGTGACCCGGCTCAGTTTGATGTGATTTTGACGGAGAACATGTTTGGGGATATTCTTTCTGATGAGGCGAGCATGGTGACCGGTTCGATCGGAATGCTTTCTTCGGCTTCACTGAATGAAACGAAATTCGGTCTGTATGAGCCGAGCCACGGTTCCGCACCTGATATTGCGGGGATGGACAAGGCGAATCCGATTGCGACAGTTCTTTCTGCGGCGATGATGCTTCGTTATTCTCTGGACCTGGACGAGGCAGCCGATGCGATTGAGGCGGCTGTGAAGCAGGTGCTGAAGGATGGCTACCGGACAGGTGATATCATGTCTGAGGGCTGTACGCAGGTTGGAACGGTCCGGATGGGAGATTTGATTGCTGAAAGAGTGAGATAAAAGATTCTGTGTTGTGAGGACTATGTTTCCTGTGAAGGAAAGGCTGGGGCTGCTTCAGGACGGAGGACTGCCAGCAGCCGCGTATTGCGGATGGAGACAGGAAATTTGATTTTTAGTTATTGAGGAGGAGATGTTTTTATGAGAAGTGATGCAGTAAAAAAGGGAATCCAGCAGGCGCCGCATCGTTCTCTGTTTCATGCGCTTGGTATGACAGAGGAGGAACTGAAACGGCCGCTGATCGGTATTGTGAATTCTTACAATGAGATCGTTCCGGGACATATGAATCTGGATAAGATTACGGAGGCAGTTAAGCTCGGTGTGGCTATGGCTGGCGGTGTGCCGAGAGAGTTTCCGGCGATTGCAGTCTGTGACGGTATCGCGATGGGACATACCGGTATGAAGTATTCGCTTGTGACGAGGGATCTGATTGCAGATTCTAC
>JAUNGL010000140.1 GCA_030524665.1 Lachnospiraceae bacterium
TATTGATTTTTCAAGGTTCATCACACTAATAAGTGTGGGAAGTTTGAGTTAATAAATACTTTGTAGAAGTTGCGCACCAGAATTCCTGCGTTTCTGTTTAGCGCGGAATCCATGGAAGACATTGTTGCCGCAAACATGGCTGCCATCATCAGGCCAACCATTCCAGCCGGAAGTTCATTATGTACAAAGATATAATACGTTGCATCCGTAATACTTTTTCCCAGACTTTCCAGATTCCATGCAGCCGTATCCGCATAATTTGCAGCTACGAACCAGTCGGGGAGGAACCAGATGATCGGTCCCACCAGCATCAGTATGCAGGCGAGAAGCGCTGCCTTTCTTGCATTTTTAGTATCTTTTGCACACATATAACGGTAAGAATCAATCATATTGTTGGTCGTCATAAACTGTTTTGCGAAAGAAGCGATTACCCAGATCGCAAACAATCCGATATAATTGATTCCAGGACCTGTAATTGGACTGCTGTCCGGAAGTCCATTGGCAAAAATCGGTTCGATTCCGCCGGATTTTACAATCGCAACCATAGATGCCACAAAAGATACGGCCATAATAATTACCATCTGCAAAAAGTCAGATGCGATAACTGCCCATGCACCGCCGGAAGCTGACATCAGCACTACGATCAGTCCGGTAATTACGATTGTGGTCGGCATAGATATCTTAAATACGGCTGCCACGAAGATCGCCAGACCATTTAACCAGATACCTGCCTGAAGAATACTGTAAGGTACAGCTGCCCAGGTAAATACCTGCTCATTTACCTTACCGAATCTCAAACGAACACCTTCAATCGGTGTAACTACGCGCATCTGACGCGCTTTTGCTGCGAAAAACAGATAGTTGGCAAAATAACCAATTGCATTTCCCAGGAATACAACCATAACCGAAAGTCCATCTGTAAATGCCTTTCCGGCTGCTCCTGTAAAGGACCATGCGCTAAATTGCGTCATAAATGCCGTTGCACCTACCATCCACCACAGCATTTTCCCGCCGCCTTTGAAGTAGTCATTCGTATCTTTGGAGAAAGTACGGAACAACCATCCAATGACCATCAGGAAAAAGAAATACACGATTACTACAATTACGTCTAACATTTTTCTTTCCCTCTTTTCTCTTTTTTTTATAAAAAGCATATCATAAACGCCCAATTATCCGAATGCAATATCCGTTGAGGCTTTGTTCAAAATCTGACGTAAGACATCTTCTTAATCATCATACCCATAGACCTCGATCTGGCTAAGCGCCGGAAAAGGCGATGGTTCATCGGACGGAATCATATGTGAAATTTTCAGCCAGCTAATCCTCTTTTTCTCAAAAGTAAATTCCTGAGCCTCTGCCGTTTTTTTCAATGACAGTTCCATATTCTCTCCGTCTGAAAAAGACACACAAATCCTCTTCCACCAGTTATCATGTGGAAAATCCGCTCTGATATAGACAATCAGTCTGTCAACTTCCACCTCACGTCCAAAATCCAGTTTCATCTGTGCATCAGGGTTTCTGTTGATTCCCCAGGACACATACGGCCATTCCCCGTGACTCTGATTTGCTGTCACTCCATCAATGGCATTTTTCGCAGCAAAAACAGCTTCTCCTCTTGTCTCTACATTCGCTGATGCATGAGGAAAACAGCTTTTGTTTCCATGATGATCATTGACATTCATTGCCAGATTTCTATATGCTTTTATTTCAAAATTTTTTGCAGTCTTCACAGAGATCAAATGCTTATTACCTGAAAAAACTTTCGGAGAAAGGTTGATTCTTCCTTTTCCAAAAGGGATCTTATACTGCATATCTTCCACAAAATATACAAGAGATTTTCCCAATGCGTCGTCCAGCTGAAGCCAGAGATATCCCGGTTTTTCCGATGATTCTATCTGAATCATATCTCCTTCCCGGTACTCTCTCGTACTGACCAGATTTACTTCTTTTTCTCCCCTGCTGACAGCCAATGTTCTTCCGTTCTCGTCAAGTATTTTTATGCAAAGCATATTGATTCTCCTTTTATCTTAAAACTTTATTTTCCACCGCATCCATATCATCAAAATCCTGATTTTCTCCGGCCATTCCCCAGATGAATGTATATGCCTGAGAACCGCAGCCAGAATGGATAGACCAGCTGGGGGAGATAACTGCTTCCTCATTGCGCATGACAATATGGCGTGTCTCCGTCGGCTCTCCCATATAATGCATGACAAAAGCATCCTCAGGGATATCGAAGTACAGATATACCTCCATCCTCCTGTCATGTGTATGACTGGGCATAGTGTTCCACACACTTCCTGCTTCCAGTTTCGTCATTCCCATTTCCAGCTGGCAGCTTTCTACCTGTCCCGGAAGAATGTATTTACAAATCGTTCTGTGATTTGACAATTCAAGGCTTCCAAGCTCCACTTTATTTTCCGGTTTTACAATGACTATGCCTTCGCCGGGCTCTCCCTCAGGCTTTATCAAAACCGTAGGATAAGAATGATGTGCCGGTGTGCTGTTAAAATAGAATTTCGCCGGGTTTTCGTTATCCCTGCTGAAAAAAGTAATTTCCTTTGCACCCTTTCCAATATACATACCATCCTTATGCGCAACCGAATAATTTTTCCCGTCAACGCAGACTTCTCCCGGACCTCCGATGTTGATAATCCCCATCTCTCTTCTCTGGAGGAAATAATCTGCACGTAGCTCATCACCGACTGTCAATCTCAAAGCATCTCCTGCCGGCACTGCTGCTCCTGTGATGATCCGGTCAATGTGACTGTATATCATCTTAATTTTTCCAACTGTAAACAAATCCTGAATCAGGAATTCCTCTCTTAATCTGTCCGTTGTATAATGCTTTACATCTTTTGGCGATACCGCTGTTCTCACTTCCATAATCCTGCTCCTTCTTTCTTTACGGCTGCTTCCCGATATATGCCAGAATACCACCGTCCACATAAAGGATATGTCCATTTACAAAATCAGACGCATCCGATGCCAGAAATACTGCCGGTCCCATCAGATCCTCCGGTGTTCCCCAGCGTGCCTGCGGTGTCTTTGATACGATGAACTGGTCAAACGGATGCCTGGAACCATCCGGCTGTATTTCACGCAGCGGTGCAGTCTGCGGTGTCGCAATATACCCTGGTCCGATTCCATTGCACTGAATGTTATACTCACCGTATTCGGATGCGATGTTTTTCGTAAGCATCTTGAGTCCGCCCTTTGCCGCAGCATATGCGGAAACGGTCTCACGTCCCAGTTCACTCATCATGGAGCAGATGTTAATAATCTTCCCGTGCCCTTTCCGAATCATCCCCGGAATCACTGCTTTGGATACAATAAAAGGTGCATTCAAATCAATGTCAATCACCTGACGGAACTCTTCCACTTTCATCTCACACATAGGAATCCGCTTGATAATCCCTGCATTATTTACCAGAATATCAATGGTTCCCAAATCTTTTTCAATATCTTCCACCATCTTCTGTACCTCTGCTTCCACCGTCACATCACAGAGATATCCTTTCGCTTCGATTCCCTCCTTGCGGTAATCCTCCAACGCCTTTTCCATATGTTCTTTACTTCTGCAATTAAATGCAACTTTCGCGCCTGCTTCAGCAAATCCCTTCGCCATAGCAAATCCAATCCCGTAAGCTCCTCCTGTAACCAGAGCAACTTTACCCTGTAATGAAAAATTCACTCCCACAGCTTTGCCTCCTATTTCAGAATCTCTTCTACGGTTTTTCTCAGTTCCTGATCCTTACAATTCTCCCAAAAATACTTTTCAAATCCTTTCGTGGACAGTGCGCCTTTCGTAAGTTCACGGTCCAGCTCTTTTAAAATCACATTCAAATTCCGATAAGTAACATCCTTTACTTCATCCAGAATCTTTTTATTTCTCTTTTCCGGCACAGCTCTCTCCCTCGGATATCCCTGCCCGCTTTCCTCAGAATAGAGTTTCTCAAAAATATATTCCAGATTGAGTTCTCCGCCCCATCCGAAACCTTTTGCAAACGGCAGAGCAATTGCGTTTCCATCATTAATCTGCGCAAAAGTATATGCATCCAATGCATCCTCTACGTGACCGCAGATAACTCCGGGAAAAGAATTACATGCCAGCATAGCTCCTTCTCCTGTTCCGCACCCGGTAATCACATAATTAGCCGCTCCTGAATTTAAAAGGACTGCTGCCAGGATTCCAACCTGAACATAAGTCAGCTGCTCTTCATCCTCAGCGGAATACATTCCGTAATTAAATACCTGATGCCCCAGAGGTTCTGCAACCTTTTTTAAAGCAGCTTCAATCATACTGTTTTTCGCCGCCTGGCTGTTTTCATTTATCAGCGCTATCTTCATATCCTTTTTCTCCCTTTTCTGTTTCTTTTTTAGTTGTTGATAAAAGATTATCACTGATTCCTCTATTTCCAAATACAATATCTGACCATCCTATGTTCAAAATCCGTCTTTATGTGCAATTAAAAAAGAGCTCTTTACAAGCTCTTTTCCCGGTACTCCGTAGGAGTTACATTAAAATATTTTTTAAAACATCTGGCAAAATACCTCTGATTGCTATATCCTGTTTTCTCAGCTATATCCTGAATCTTATACATGGGATTTTGAAGCAGTTCCCCCGCCAGTTCCATTCTCTGCCGGAACAAATAATCCGAAAAATTTTCTCCCGTCTTTGCCTTAAACAACTGCCGTACATAATTGGAACTGAAATGCAAAGCGTCTGACAGCACATCCAGATTAAACTCTTCATTACCCAGATTCTGTTCTATCACAAGTCTGGCGCTCCGGATAATTTTATCACTGTTATCCATATTCATCAATCTGGACTGTTCACAGCATTTTTCAATATATTCCTCAAGAACCTCCTTCGCTTCCCGAAGGCTCCCATATGTAAAATGACGCTTCAGATAAGAAATTACTTTCTGATCGTTCCAGGCCCTTGCCATTTCGCCTGTTTTTCCCATACTGTCCGAAATTTTCAGCACCAGCTTAACCAGCGAAATACTGATATATTCCACCATGTCCGGCGACAGAGCCGCATAATAATCAATAATCCTGTCAACCTGAGAAATTGCAGACTTCCTGTCACCCATCTGAATGTTCAGCAAAAGCTGTTCTGCCATCTCACCGACCTTCTCCTCATCAATCTGCTCCTCTCTATCCATATTCTGCGCATAAATCGTGACAGCCCGATCCTGGTAGAGCAATACCCTCCAGGTACTCAGTGCTTCCTGAAAAGATTTATTCAATTTCTCATAATTATCATATATACTGCCCACAGCACATTTCGCATCTATCTTATGATACTGTTTCATACTGAGACATATTTTTTCCATTCCGATCTGAATATCATACTGGAATTTTTCCTTTCCTTTTCCCGATCTTTGAAAAAAGAGCATAAGCTGCCCGTGTTCATTGCGTACCTCTTGGATCTGTATATCCTTTGATATATTATTCTCTTTGATATTTTCCATATAGAATTCCATCGTCTTGTCCAACTCCACATTCTCCGATGCCGCAAATCCCACAATTCCCGCACAATACCAGTCAGCTTCCAGATCAAACCCGATATCCGATGCCGTCACTTCCATCTCCTGCTTCCCCAGCTTTCCTTCATTTCCGGATTTTTTTTCATATACTGATACATCACAGTATCTGTAAATTCCATATCCCTTCGCCGGATTAAAAGATAATCATCAAAAATCCCTTTTTCCGTATAAATGTACATAGAATCCACGAACTCATCACTCATCGTGATCTCTGAAATCATACTCGCCACATTTCCGGCGAGAACCGGATTCCAATCCGTCTGTTCATCCAACAGAAAGGTGTTCATCGGATTCGTAAAAGAAAGATTATTTCCAAAAGCAGTAACCCGCTGCGTCAGATCTGAAATCTTGTCTCCCAGATAGATTTCAATCTGTCTGACCATATCGGATGAATTCCGCTGAAAATCAGAAACTGTATCCTGGTTTGAGAATACATAATAGGCGCTGCCTGTAACAAGCACATTTATCATCAGAATCGTACAGAATGTTACTATGATTTTCTTCTTTAAACTGCTGTTGTTAAATTTATTTTTCATCTTTCCCCTCAACCGTATTTGCAGGATTTGCAGGATCAAAATCTATGATTTTAATCTCTCTCCCCAACTGCTGCCGGATTCCCTGCTGGTATGCTCTGTTGTATTTTTCCGTCAGCTGTTCCAGAGCCGGTGCAATTTTCTCCTGATTAAACAACAGTTCCTTAAATGTCTCATAAAAATCCAGTCCATCGACCACAACCGCTTCCCCGTTTTCTTCCAGGGGCGTCTTTGGCCACATTTTATCATTTTCACCAAGAATCAAAGTCTCATATTCAGGCGCATATCCTTCCTGCTTTGCTTCCTCAATAATCCGGGGAATGATAGAAATCCCAAAACCATTTTCATAATACTCTTTCTGATAATCCAGACTTCCGAACAAAGCACAATACGCTTTCCAGACAGTCTCTGGATTCTCACAGTTCTTATTCATCAAAAATCCATTATTCAATGAATAATTCTGAGCGCCCTCCTGCATTCCGCCTGCCGTGGGGATTTCCGCACATCCCCACTCATCCTCCATAGGAAACTGCTTCTGATAAACGCCGGCTTCCGAATGAATATAAGAAATATACATCCCGATTTTCCCGTCTGCAAACATCTGCCGCAATGGATCAATATCCAGTTCCGAACAATACGGATAAGCACAATCCGGTGACAGCAGGGTTCTCCAGTTCGTCAGAATCTGTTCATACCCTGTAAAATCATAACACCCGTTTTTAAAATCATAACCGGATTTTATTCCTATTTCCTTATTGGCTTCTTCAAGAAGGGAACGATCCAGAGCAGATTTTGCGTTTTTCATATTTACTGCAAAACCATAGATTCCTTCTTCCGCATACAGAGACGTAATCTTTTTCGCAACCTCAATCATCTCTTCCATCGTGGCAGGAGGATCTGAAATCCCTGCTTTCCGAAACAAAGTCTTATTATAAAAAAGTCTTGGAGTCGTGGCACAGGTTGGAATAAAATAGCAGTGATTTTCAAATAGATTCACTCCCTCCACCATCACACTGCTATAGGACTTTTGGAATTCTTCATCCATGTAAGGCATAATATCCGCAAAATAGTCTTTCGCATAAAACCGATAAAATACCTGATCCGTATAAGCGATAAGATCGGGCGCACTGTTCGTCTGGAACGCGCTGTCCAGAGCCTGCAGATAATTATCCGAATAAATTCTGTAATCGACGACAATATTATCCTCATTTGTGTCATTATACTCTTTTACCCTGGAATCCTGATAAGCCGCATCATGCCTGTCCTTCGTCCATATGGTAACCACCGTTTTTCTTTCTGCGGCATTTTCCGCTGAGTTCCCTTTTCCCCGGCATCCTGAAACCATCACCAACAGGGTAAGAAAAAACACAGACACAGTCACTTTTCTTCCATATTTCATTTTCCTTCTCCCTCCTGCATTTCTATACCCTATTAAATCATATTCTCATCCCTTTTTCAAATCATCAGATATACTTCCTGATCTTAAAGGTTATTCACAATATCACCATATATCTTCTCTGCCGTAAGATGATATCTGTCATACTGTTCCTCTGCCGTTACATGGTTAACAAATTCTTTGGCGGCTCCAAAATTCAATACCTTCACGGATGAACATCCGTAAAATCTTGCAATCTTTTCTCCAAAACCACCGTCAATCACTCCGTCCTCCAGTGTGAGCACTAATTGATGCTCCTTCTCGGGCTCTCTCAGTACTTTCTCATCCACACCGGTGACATAACGGGGATTGATTAACGTGGCATTTATCCCTGCCTCCTTTTCCAGTTTATCCTTTACTTTCTCGCCCAATGCAAAAAATTTACCGAGTGCAAGGATGGCAACCTGACTCCCCCAGTTCACCACCTCATATTTGTCCGGCTGGCTATAAGAAGGCAGCAAGGCGGCTTTTCGTGTTGTCGTTTCGTTTCCCGGTACGCGGATGATTACCGGACTTTCCGTTTGCTCAATCCCCATTCCAGCATTACCAAATATTCTTCCCTGCAGGTCGATGCCAGATAAATGATGTTCGGGATTCCCTATCTTTTCAACGAGCTTTATATATTCAATAAGGCTTTCAACAACATACATTTCCATGGTTTCGACCGGCTCATGTACCTGAAGCAAATCGCACCCAAAACCATGATATTTCCTAATAGAAAAGCCGAACAGTATCTATCAAATG
>JAUNGL010000141.1 GCA_030524665.1 Lachnospiraceae bacterium
ATGCTTCCAGTCCATCCCTCTGCCGCCTGCCCCTCCCGCTCTGGGGCATCTGCCGTTACGTTTCCAATAGCTGAAGAACAAAAGCTTATATGTTTCAGATATTTATCGCTTTTCAAAGCTAACAAATATAATATAAAAAGCAGATGGTTGAGTCTCATTTTATATATAAAATATATCATGGTTAATTCTATTACTTTGACAATATTTCATAATTCTTAAAAGGACTGTCTATGTGAAGAATACTTTCAAAGGATATGAGATGAGAATTTAAGGGCAAATTGTATATGTTTTTTTGTACTTTTACGAAATTTATTTTTACAATGTTTGGGTATTTTTTTGTCGTCTTTGAAATCAGCCGGGAATCCGTCTGTAGTTAACTAAACACGAAGATGAATTAACATCGTACTGTACAGAATCCCGCAATTCGGTTATAATAACACAGAACCCGTGATGCAATCGTCCGTGCACAAGACACTGATTCTTCGCGAAACTGTTTATGCAGATGCCGGACCTTTGTTTTTATTTTTGGAGAAGGAACAGGAATTGGGAATGGATAATGAATTGAGATTTGCGATTTTGATTGACGCAGACAATGTATCGGACAAATATATCAAAGTCATACTGGATGAGACTGCCAACAACGGCATAGCTACCTACAAGAGAATATATGGAGACTGGACGAGCAAGAGGCTTGCAAGCTGGAAAGGAGTGCTGCTGGAGAATTCGATCATTCCGATGCAGCAGTATAATTATACTACGGGGAAGAATTCGACGGATTCGGCCATGATCATTGATGCGATGGACATCCTGTATTCAGGTACGGTAGATGGATTCTGTATTGTATCTTCAGACAGTGATTTCACGCGGTTGGCCGCGCGGCTCAGGGAGTCCGGGATGCAGGTGATTGGGATGGGGGAAGAAAAGACTCCGAAGCCGTTTATCTCGGCATGCAATCAGTTTAAATATCTGGATCTGCTGTATTCAGACCAGCAGGAGGAAGAAGCGAAGGTTCCGGAACCGCGGCAGGAAGAGCTGAAGACGATGACTGCCCGGGATGAGGAAGAGGAGAATGCGAAGCATCCGGAGATCAGCAGAGGGCTTGAAATTACGACGATAAAGAGAAAAGACAACTGGTCGAAGGATAAGGAACCCAAAACGGAGAAACCGCAGGAAAAGCAGAACCGGAAAAATATGAAGCAAAAGGATCTGACCCAGATACGCAAAACCATTAATGCAATCATCAATAAGTTTTCTGACGAAGATGGCTGGATGTTTTCGGGAAAGCTCGGAGATCAGCTTGCAAAGCGTCTGCCAGATTTTGATGTGAGAAATTATGGATTCTCGAAGCTGACACCGTTTATCAGCTCTCTCGGAGATTATGAAATCAATAAACGGCATACACCGGGAGGACAGAAGCATATTTATATCCGGTTGAAAGGATGAGGGTCTGTCTGCGTTTGACAGTTGACAGGAGGAATTGGAAACAGGATTTGGTGCCATGTTCAGGCAGAGGCAGTTTCGGGGATATTCCGGTCTGGCATTTGTATGGGTAATTCGGGCAGATGCCAGACAGGATATATCCTCGTATATTTCCTGTGTATATCGGAATTCAGATACGGTCGATGATGGCGGCAGCGCGAAGTGACCGCTGGATGAGATATCTGACTCCGGGAGACAGATTGACCGTTTCATCCAGCTGGAATGGGGCATCCTCAAGGAGTGCGACAGAAAAATGATAGACATAGGATTCCTCATCTGTATTTTCTTCCGCGAGTGCATCACCCTTGATACGCATTTCAGTGGTCGTGGTTTCTCTTCCAAGACTCAGATCGGTCAGTGTTTCGAGCAGCACACAGAAATGCTCCTCATCCCAGGCAGACATATACATACACTTACAGAGCCCCTTGGTAAAAAAAGGGTAGCCGTAATAGCAGTCCAGCAGCTCCTTAAAGCGGGTTCTGTGACCAGAGCTTTCAAACATTTTTTCAGCATCCAAAGCAGCAAAACAATTGTCTTTCCAATTCATAATCTCGCCTCCCAAATGAACAAAAATATAAGACTAATTATAATAGAAGAAAGAGAATAACACAACCGGATTTTGACGAAATTTGGAAACAGATATGCAATGAAAGGAGCTTTATTATGGGAATGATTGAAAGGGATTATATTATGCGGCTGATCTATGAAGTGATCCGGACTCTGCTCAAGCTGATTTTTCATATTGATATTAAGAAGAAGAACGGATACATGTTTGAGGAGGAACAGCGGAGCGAGCGGTGTGGGGAACTGTTGAAGCTGATTGAACTGGGAAAGCTGAATGAGGCTGAAAATCAATTGATGGATGGTCTGGATATCCATGATAAAAGGGATCTGGAGCTGGCGCTTTATGTTTACGCGGCATTGAATGAGAAAGACAGTGATTTTCTGGAGGCACACGATTTTTCGCGGAAGGAAATTCTGGATGGGATTCGGACGGTCTGCCGTATCTATGGATATGGAAGCATTGCGGAGTCGCTGACGGATGAGATTGATACTGAGCCGTAAGTATCAATTACAGAGAAATTCCAGGATTTCACACGAAGTGTGAATCAAACTGTGTATTCGTGTATGATCTGTGCCGCAGCAACATGACTGGAAACACGATCTTTGGTGAAAGGTGGATAGAAATGTACAGGATATTAATTGTGGAGGATGATTCGGGAATTGCCAGGGCAATGCAGAGACAGATTGAAATGTGGGGGCTGGAAGTCAGATGCGCAGAGAATTTTCAGGATATTCTGGCAGAATTCCAGACGTATGAACCGCATCTGGTACTGCTTGATATTGTACTGCCTTTTTATAATGGATACCACTGGTGCAGTGAAATAAGGAAAATTTCGAAAGTGCCGATCGTATTTCTCTCATCGGCTTCGGATAATATGAATATTGTCATGGCGATGAATATGGGCGGTGATGACTTTATTGCCAAGCCGTTTGATCTGAATGTGCTGACCGCCAAGGTGCAGGCGATTCTGCGCAGGGCATATGATTTCGGTGTGAAGCCGGACGTGCTGGAACATCGCGGAGCTGTGCTGAATATGGGAGATGCGAGTCTGAGTTTCGAGGGCCGGAGGATTGAACTGACGAAAAATGACTACCGGATTCTGCAGGCCCTTTTGGAACAAAAAGGGAAGATCGTAAGCAGGGATACATTGATGCAGAAGCTCTGGGAAACAGACTGCTTCGTAGATGAAAATACACTGACCGTCAATATGACGAGGCTCAGGAAAAAGCTGGAACAGGCAGGACTGCCCGATTTTATCACTACGAAGAAGGGGATGGGGTATCTGATTCAGTGAGGGGCGGAATAGGATGGATGCTGCATTCATAGAAGAATGAATACGGAGGAGGGGATGAAATGTTTCGGAACTATTTACAGGTGCACAGAAAAGGAATTCTTGTGTTGTTCCTGTTTGCCGCGATAGAGGCGTTCGTTTTTTCGCTGTATCGTCTGCCCGTATCAGCGGTGACTTATACAGTTTCTATCTGTATTTTTGTTGGATTGATGATTCTGGCTGTGGATTATTCTAAATTTGTGAGCCATCACCGCGAACTGGAGCGGCTGTTGGAGGAGATTTCTGTCACACTCGACCATATGCCGGCTCCGAGAGGGCCGCTGGAAGAAGAGTATCAGGAAATTTTGCAGAAAGTGTATGATGAACGGCAGGAAATGCGTGAAAAGATGGAGCAAAACTACCGCGAGATGGTGGATTATTATACTATTTGGGTACATCAGATCAAAACTCCGATTGCCGCGATGCGTCTGATTCTGCAGGGAGGAGAATTTCCGGAGTGTCAGGAACTGAAGGAAGAACTGCAGAGGATCGAACAGTATGTGGAGATGGTACTCTGTTATCTGCGTCTGGATGCGGGGACTACGGATTATGTGATCAAGGAGTATGATCTGGATGGTATCGTGAGACAGGCGGTAAGAAAACACGCTTCCGTCTTTATCCGAAAGAAGCTGCGTCTGGATTACCAGTCGTTACAGACGGAGGAACTGATCGGGGGCAGACGGCATCAGCTGCCGGTACGTGTGGTGACGGATGAGAAGTGGCTTCTGTTTGTGATTGACCAGATTCTGTCAAATGCGCTGAAATACACGAATACCGGGAGTATTACCATCACGATGGAATCCCCGAAAACGCTCTGCATCGCGGATACGGGAATCGGGATTGCGCCGGAGGATCTGCCGCGTGTCTTTGAGAAGGGATATACGGGCTGCAATGGAAGAAATGATAAAAAGGCAAGCGGAATCGGGCTGTATCTGTGCAGGCGGATCTGCAGGAATCTCGGACACAGTATTGTCATTACGTCAACGCCCGGGTATGGGACGGAGGTACGATTGGATCTGAAGAATGCCGAGCTTGAGGTGGAGTAAAGATATCTGCTTCGGTTTTTGCCGAATCAGTATTCTCTGACAGAAAAAGTCATCTGAGGGATATTTCTTCTTGCCTCCTTAGTCTTGCAGGATCAATATGTTCTGACAGAAACAACAGGAATAGGATGCAGACATCATCCTTACAAATCTGTAAGTTACGTGTAAGCCAGAACGATGGCAGACAGTTCGTTGCATCGATATAATGGAACCAGATTTCAGGCAGATGGCCGGAAGCGCAGCCGTGCCGCAGCAAAATGCGGACATCCACCGAATCCGCCGCTGATATTCGGAGAAGCACGGATTCGGTTCTGGAGTCAAAATCCAAAGTATGCAGGAGGAACAAACATGTCAATCTTATCGGTGAATCATCTGAAAAAAATATACACCACGCGTTTTGGCGGCAATCAGGTTCAGGCATTGTCGGATGTCACATTTTCCGTGGAGCAGGGAGAATACGTTGCGATCATGGGAGAGTCCGGTTCCGGCAAGACGACGCTGCTCAATATCCTGGCAGCGCTGGACAAGCCGACCGGAGGTACGGTTCTGCTGGACGGACGTGATCTGGCAAAAGTAAAGGAATCGGAGAAGGCGGCCTTCCGGCGGGATAATCTTGGTTTCGTCTTTCAGGATTTTAATCTGCTGGATAACTTTTCGCTTCAGGACAATATATTTCTGCCGCTTGTACTGGCGGGGAAGAAGTACCAGGAGATGGAGGAGCGTCTGGCGCCGATTGCCGGTAAGCTTGGGATCGAGAAGCTGCTGAAAAAATATCCGTATGAGGTGTCAGGCGGACAGAAGCAGAGAGCGGCAGTGGCACGTGCTTTGATCACGCATCCGAAGCTGATTCTTGCCGATGAACCGACAGGAGCGCTTGATTCACGTGCCACGGATGAACTGCTTCGGCTGTTTGCATCGATCAATCAGGAAGGCCAGACGATTCTGATGGTCACGCATTCTGTGAAAGCAGCCAGCCACGCGGGGCGTGTTCTGTTTATCCGGGACGGCGAAGTATTCCATCAGATTTACCGTGGCAGCAGCACGGACGAACAGCTATATCAGAAGATTTCTGATACACTCACGCTGATTGCGACGGGAGGTGACCGTGTATGAAGGCAGCCATCTATCCGAAGCTTGCATGGACAGGCATTGCGAAGAACCGCAGGACGTATGTACCGTATCTCCTGACGTGTATCGGGATGATCATGATGTATTATATCCTTCATTTCCTGATGGAAAGTGATCAGGTGGCTGCGATGAAGGGCGGCGCTACCGTGCAGAAGATGCTGTCGCTTGGAAGCGGTGTGTTTGCGATATTTGCCGTGATTTTTCTGTTCTATACGAATTCCTTTCTGATCCGCAGCAGGAAGCGGGAATTCGGACTGTACAATATTCTCGGAATGGGAAAATGGAATCTGGCGCACATTCTTGTATGGGAAAACCTGATCATGGCAGTGATCTCTCTGATGGGGGGATTGTTCACCGGGATTTTGTTTTCCAAGGCTGCCGAGCTTTGTATCGCTCAAATTCTGATGGAGGAAGCCAGCATGAGTTTCCTTGTGGGAACGGGTTCACTCATCGGGACATTGAAGCTGTTTGCAGGCATCTTCCTGGTGATTCTCCTGCATGCCCTGTTTGAGGTTGGAAAGTCAAAGCCGATTGATCTGCTGCATAGTACGAGTGTGGGTGAAAAGCCTCCGAAAGCAAACTGGGTACTGGCACTGCTTGGTGTCGTAATACTGGCAGCGGCCTATTATCTGGCAGTGCGGATTGAAGATCCGACCGGGGCATTTATGATCTTTTTTCTGGCTGTCGCAATGGTTATTATAGCAACGTACCTTTTGTTCATAGCAGGGTCCGTGGTGCTGTGCAGGCTGCTTCAGAAAAATAAAAATTATTATTATAAATCCAGTCATTTCGTATCAGTCTCTTCCATGATGTATCGGATGAAACGCAACGGTGCGGGTCTTGCATCGATCTGCGTGTTATCAACCAGCGTACTCGTCATGCTGTCAGCAGTGGTTTGCCTGTATATCGGGAACGAAGACCGCCTGAAAGGGCGCTACCCAAGAGAGGTGGAACTGTATACCTATACCTTTGATGAAGAATATCAGGAAAAAATCCAGACAGTGGTGGATGAAGTGACAGAGCAGTATGGGACCGGGCAGGAGAATGTGCTGAATTACCGTTATCTGAGTATCGGAAGTTATTTTCAGGAGGATCAGGTGATTCTGAATGAAGATAAAATGAATGGGCTTGGTGTGCTTGATTTTGCGAATATCCGGGATCTGTACATTATTTCACTGGAAGATTATAACCGTCTGATGGGAACATCCGAAATGTTGGAGGACGGAGAGGTACTCATCTATAATTACCGCGGGAGCTATTCGTATGATACGATAACCGTTGAAGGCATGGAAACCATGAGAATCAAAAAACAGGCTGAGAAGTTTGTGGATAACGGAATTGCATCGTCAACCATACTGGACAGTCTTGTTTTGATTGTGCCGGATACAGAAACCATAGATCAGCTCTATCAGGTACAGAAAGAAATATATGGCAAAAATGCTTCGGAGCGGATCTGGTATTATGGATTTGATGTTCCGGAAGAGGAGGAACTGCAGGAACAGCTGGCTGCAGAGATCAGCATCCGTCTGGATGAGATGCAGCAGAAGGACGAAAATTTCCCGCACATCACCCGCAACTGCCGCGCGGCGGAGCGTGCAGATTTCTATGCACTGTTCAGCGGTCTGTTTGTACTTGGCATCCTGCTCGGGATCGTATTTCTGGCTGCCACCGTCCTGATTATGTATTACAAACAGGTGACAGAAGGATACGAGGATCAGGCAAAATTCGACATCATGCAGAAGGTCGGTATGACGAAAAAAGAAATTAAAAAGAGCATCCATTCACAGATGCTGACTGTATTCCTTCTGCCGCTCCTGCTCGCCGGAGTGCACACCGCATTTGCATTTCCGATTGTGCAGAAGCTGCTGCTTCTGTTCGGTGTCATGAATACCAGTCTCCTGATTTTAGTCACGGTGATCTGTTTTCTGGTATTTGCAGTATTTTATACACTGGTGTATCTGATGACCTCGAAAGCATATTACAGGATTGTAGCCTGAAGCTTTCCGAAATGAATGACTCAGAGTGGGAGAAGCATGCATGTTTCATGATCCCGATATCAATGTAGTGCTGAAGTAAATCCGGGATTCTCTGGCGGGCAAATAATGAAACGAACTCTGGCGCAGGAAGGTTCGGCGTCCGGTATTTTGATACCGGGCGCCTTTTGCGTTCCCACTGATTTCGAGAGCAGGATACAGGGGGCAGGATTTTTTTGCAAAATGCTGGAAGAACAGCTCTGCTGCGGAACCTGCCGCAGGAAGACACAGGGACAATCCGGCAGACTGGCGTCATGTGATGGCGCAGGAATGATTTGAGGATGAGGGGGCTGCAGGAAACGGAGACGGATTTTGAAAAAGCTGCCGGAGGAATAGCTGCAGAAAAGGGGTGAAATTTAGAAGTTTTTTAGAGATTCTTCCTGCTATAATTCAGATACAGAAATACAGACAAGAACCAGAACGGTTTCGGCGTTGAAGGAGGGGCTTATGGAGGACGAATGCAGGAAAAAGTATCAAAAGCATC
>JAUNGL010000142.1 GCA_030524665.1 Lachnospiraceae bacterium
CCAAATCCTGTAATAAGAGTGAGTTCAATTCCTTCCTCCTCAAGATACCCAAGCTCAATCGCGGCGTACTGAGGTGCATAAAAGATTGAGTGTGCCACTTCATTCAGTGTGACTTCCTGTAATTCCTTTTCTTCCCCGGCGCATACCGGGAGACTAAGCGCGCAGGACAGCATCAGACCGGCGGCAAGAAGAGATAACAGTCTTTGTTTCATAATACGGAACCCCATGATTTACTCGTCAGATACAGTATATGCGGAAGAAGGAAAAAAGACACAGGAGGTTCGTTCTTGACATTTCTATTTTTCCTGTATAAAATGAAAGAACAAATGTTAGAAATAACTAACTAATGTATACATAGTGAGACTGAAGCAGATGAAGTGATTCATCAGAATACAGTGAATGTCTGAAAGGAAGTGGAGGTATGTCAACTGCTATTATTGTAATCATCCTGTTGGTTATCTGTGTGTTTTCCATCCGCTCTTATGCGCGGAAACTGAGTCATGGGGGAGGCTGCTGCGGGGAGCATGAAGCGGCGGAGAAAAAGGTAAGGGTATCGGATCACAATAAGGATCATTATCCTTACACTACGGTCCTTACGGTGGATGGTATGACATGCGGAAATTGTGCACGCCGCGTCGAGAATGCGTTGAACCGTCTGGAAGGTACATGGGCGGAGGTCGAACTTGGTGACCGGAAGGCAGTGGTCAGGACAAAGCAGCCTGCCAGAGACGAAGAACTGCGCCGGACAGTGGCCGAAGCGGGATATACAGTGATTTCTGTTCAGCAGTAGGATGATTGCTGTTCTTTCCATGAACAATGACGCAGATTGTTCTGGCAGAGTGACTATTCAGCCATACTTCATGTAAGCTGCGGATCCGCCTGTTAACGGGTAACGGTACGCGCACCTTACGGTACACCTGACAGCTGCTTATGCAGCTTCTGGCTGTGGCTGAACTGTTACCCGATTGATTGAATTATGGGTGGCCAAAATGATAATTCCGTGTTATGATAAGAAAAATAGCAGGTGATTGCTTTTCCAACGATGCATCCGCGGGAATGATCTGCTTTTTGTATGTCCTTGTTTGCCACCGGATGGATCTGGGAATCATAAAGGTATGGAAACACGGGAAGTGTCAAAGGCGAAGAAAGAAGGGCTGAAAAATGCAGTATGTATTGGATTCCCATACGCATACGCTCGCAAGCGGTCATGCGTACAATACGATTCATGAAATGGTACAGGCAGCGTCAGAGAAAGGGCTGCATTTACTTGGGATCACAGAACACGCCAAGTCCATGCCGGGAACCTGCCACGAAATTTATTTTGCGAATCTGCGTGTGCTCAGGCGTCAAATGGCAGGGATTGAAGTGATGTTTGGGGTAGAAGCAAATATTATGGATAAGAGTGGAAGGCTGGATATGGAAGAACGGCTGCTGAAGCGTATGGATGTCGTGGTAGCGAGCCTTCATATCCCCTGTATGACGCCGGGAACAGAAGAAGAAAATACAGAGGCGGTACTTGGTGCGATACGGAATCCGTACGTCAATATCATTGGTCATCCGGACGATGGAAGATATCCGCTGGATTATGAGAAGATTGTCCGGGCGGCGAAGGAGCATCACGTATTGCTGGAGGTAAACAATACTTCATTGAATCCGCAGGGCTTCCGGAAAAATGCAAGGGAAAATATAAGGACCATGCTGGAGCTTTGCCGCCGATATGAAGCGCCTGTGATTCTGGACAGTGATGCACACTGTGCCGAAGATGTCGGGAATTGCTGTTACAGTGAAGAAATAATCGCAGAAACAGCCTTCCCGGAAGAATTAATCGTAAACCGTTCTGTGGAAGAATATAAAAAATTTATTAATCGTTTTAAATAAAGAAGAAATGTGTTTACACTGATGCGTTAATGTGTTAAAATAGAAATACTTGTGACCGGAATCTGATGATTCCTGCGCTGACTTGTCAGAAAGAATTCTGCAGATATGCCTCTTTCTGATAAGTCAAATTCTATGTAGGAGAGGATAAGGATATGAGTAAAAAAATCAGAACAGAAGCTGTCGATGCTCTGTTCGAGGCAGTCATGTGCCTGAAGAACAAGGAAGAGTGTTACCTGTTCTTTGAGGATGTATGTACAGTCAATGAGCTTTTGTCATTGTCACAGCGTTTCGAGGTAGCACGGATGCTTACAGAGAAGAAGACTTACCTTGAAATCGCAGAGAAGACAGGGGCATCGACGGCAACCATCAGCAGAGTAAACCGTTCTCTCAATTATGGTAACGACGGCTATCAGATGATATTTGAACGGTTGAAAAACCATGACAGCAGAACAACGGCAGAAAATAATCAGGCGCAGACGGAATAATCCGGCGCCTGATTTCAGGTTCAGCTCTTTTTCGGCTTGCTGTCATTCCAGGAGTCAATCAGTTTTTCAATGATCTGCTTTCTGAGGTAGATATCGAAGCAGAGAAGGCAGATGAAACTGAAGAGCCGGAGGAATTCCCGATCCCCTTCAGCAGCTTCAGGAAAGGCTTCTGATGCTGTCTGATAGGCAGCGCGTATCTCCTTCTTGATTTCTTCAATGTGTTCTTTGCCGAGGGCATAGACCTCAGAATAGATGTCTTCGATGTTCAGCTCCGCATCGGATTTGAAGAAGCGTCCCGTGACAGGTTCCAGTATCGCTTTGATATCATCGAGAGCCAGAATTCCCTTCATATAATAGATAAAAATCAGAACCAGCATATGTTCCTTGGAATAACGCTTTTTCTCAGGCGGAGGAAGCAGCTTGTTCTTGGCATAATTATTGATCATGGTCTTGGTCAGGATCTTGTCGCTCTCAAACCGTCTGGAAGATTTCAGGTGCTCGTCCATAAAAGATGTGACCTGATCCATATATAAATCAATATTTGGAATATCGCCTGGCCGAATATGCGCCAGACTGGATAACTGACTGATAATTTCGGAAACCAGATCGTCAATATCTCTGTTCATTGAATCACCTCAAAACGGATTAGTTAGTACATATTATATAGTCTTTATAACCATATGACAAGAAGAAAATAACTATATACAAAAAAAGAACAATTGTTACCATTCACGGCTCGCGGTCCGCGAATAGTAACGAACAATTTTCAAACATCTGCTTGCAAGACCATGCACTTTCGGATAGAATAGAAGAACTGGAGAAGGGAGGCTTCTGTCATGCGCAGAATGGATTTTAAAATGGAACGGGAAGGACTTGTGAAGCCCGGGGACAGGGTTACTGTGACAGAGGGCGTGCTGCCTTCGAGCTGGTATTATACAATTGAACCCGCAGTAGCGATGTCCGGCAATTACGGGAACCGTGAGCGATTGAAGACCAGAGAAGGTGTCGTGGCTGAGGTGCGGACAGATGAGAGCGGATTCACGGTTTTTGCTGATTTTGATGAATAGAAAGAGTATTTGCCTGGCGCAGGAGTTTAATTGCGGCAGAACCTTCCTTCATATAGGATGCAGAAGGAATGTATCCGCAGGCTTCGGGTTTGTCAGAGATTAATCTAAAGGATTGGATGGTAAAATTATGGTTTCATATGATATGCTGAATAAAGAACAGTACGAGGCGGTCTGCCATTACGAGGGACCGCTTCTGATTTTGGCAGGAGCAGGTTCGGGGAAAACACGTGTGCTGACTCACAGGATTGCATGGCTGATGGAAGAAAAAGAAGTAAACCCGTGGAATATCATGGCGATTACATTCACGAACAAAGCAGCCAGTGAGATGCGGGAGCGTGTCGACCGTATGGTGGATTTCGGTGCGGAGAGTGTCTGGGTATCGACCTTTCACAGCACCTGTGTACGGATCCTGCGCAGATTTATTGACCGGATTGGTTATGGGACGAATTTCACGATATACGATGGAGATGACCAGAAGTCGGTGATGAAGGATATTTGCAAGCGCCTGCAGATTGACACAAAGGTTTACAGAGAGCGGATGTTCCTTTCTGCGATTTCTGCGGCAAAGGATGAACTGGAGAGCCCGGAAGAATATGAGAGACGGGCACAGGGAGATCTGCACAGGGAACGGATCGCTGCCGTCTACAAAGAATATCAGAAGCAGCTTGCGGGAAATAATGCACTCGATTTTGACGATCTGATCTGTAAGACGGTAGAACTGTTCCGTGCCTGCCCGGACGTGCTTGCTTATTATCAGGACAGATTCAGATTTATCATGGTGGATGAGTATCAGGACACTAACACAGCACAGTTCCAGTTTGTAAGTTTGCTTGCATCCAGATACGGAAACCTCTGTGTCGTGGGAGATGACGACCAGTCCATTTACAAGTTCCGTGGTGCCAATATCGGGAATATCCTGAATTTTGAGCATTTCTTTCCGGATGCGAAGGTGATCCGGCTGGAACAGAATTACCGTTCAACCCAGAATATCCTGTCAGCAGCGAATGAAGTGATCAAGCACAATGAAGGGCGGAAGAGAAAGACACTCTGGACGGATAACGGAGATGGGGAAAAAGTCAATTTCCGCCAGTTCATGAATGCATTTGAAGAGGCAGAATACATAGCAGGAACGATTGCAGGTAAGGTGCGCCGTGGAGAATGCCATTATGGAGATTGTGCGATTCTTTACCGTACCAATGCGCAGTCACGTATGTTCGAGGAAAAATTTCTGTTTGCAAATGTACCTTATAAAATCGTCGGGGGGATCAATTTCTATGCCCGCAAGGAGATCAAAGATTTGCTTGCATACCTGAAGACGATTGAGAATGGAAAGGATGATCTGGCAGTCCGTCGGATCATCAATGTGCCGAGACGGGGAATTGGCGCAACCACGATCACAAGAGTACAGGAGTATGCAATCACACATGAGATCAGCTTTTATGAAGCACTCTGCGGAGCAGCCGGTATACCGGGGGTAGAGCGCAGTGCAGCGAAGCTGAAGCCATTTGTGACACTGATTCAGACAATGCGCAGCAAGCAGGAGTTCTATTCTGTGAAAGAATTACTGGAAGATGTGATTGAGCAGACCGGATACGTGACAGAGCTGCAGGCAGAGGGAACAGAAGAGGCCAAAGAACGGATCGAGAATATCAACGAACTGATCAATAAAGCTGCTTCCTACGATGAATCGGAAGAAAACGGTACACTTGCCGGTTTTCTGGAAGAAGTAGCTCTGGTGGCAGATATTGACAATCTGGAAAACGATGCCGACCATGTCGTACTGATGACACTCCACAGTGCGAAGGGACTTGAATTTCCGGTTGTATTTCTGGCCGGTATGGAAGACGGGATGTTCCCAAGCTATCTGAGCATCACATCCGATGATCCGACAGATCTGGAAGAAGAGCGCCGCCTGTGCTATGTGGGAATCACACGTGCAATGCGCGAACTGACACTGACCTGTTCCCGAACAAGAATGGTGCGCGGAGAGATGCAATACAACAAAGTGTCCCGCTTCGTGAAGGATATTCCGGAGGAACTGCTGTTCATGGGAGAAAAATCCAACCGGGAAAAGAAAAAGGTTGAGGTTCATCAGACTGCTGCGGAAGCCAAACCGAAGCCATATCAGCAGGCCCGTGAGGCATTCCGGACAAAAGCTTTTGAACCGAGACAATTCGAAGTGAAAAAGAGCAGCGGTTTGGATTACAGTGTAGGCGATACAGTGAAGCATATCAAATTCGGAGTCGGAATCGTCCAGAAGATCGTAGAGGGCGGAAGAGACTACGAGGTGACTGTAGAATTCGAAAAGGTCGGAATCAAGAAGATGTTTGCGTCGTTTGCGAAGCTTCAGAAAATGTAATATTTGAAAAATTTATATAGTAAAATTTGACTTCCTGTGTTATACTATCAACAAATGAAAAGGTCGGGGATAAGTGGCCGAAACAGAAAGGACGGGTTATCATGATGAAATTTGATGAGTTTCTTGATGCATTGCAGAAAAGAGAGAATGAAAAACACAAAAATGCGGTACTTTGGGTACTCGCAGTGATCGGTGCAGTGACCGCTGTAGCAGCGATCGCATACGCAGTATATCGTTACTTCACACCGGATTACCTGGAAGATTTTGAGGATGACTTCGAAGATGATTTCGAGGACTTCTTCGAGGATGACGACTTCCCGGAGAAGAAAGCAGAAGAAAAGGAAGAGCCGGCTGAAGAAGCAAAAGAAGAAGTTAAGGCAGAAGAGCCGAAGGAAGAAGCTGCTGAGGAAGCAAAAGAAGAAAAGGCCGAGGATGCAGAGTAATCCGAGGGAAACTGCGGCAGAGCCGCATTGCTGTGTGATTCATGAAACAACGGCAGACAATTTCATAGACTGACAAATGAGCAGATGCCTGTGGCACCTGCTCGTTTTATGAAATGGATAAAAGCAGGAAATGGAAATCTAATCAAAATAGATTTAAGCTTACGGAGTAATTGGTCTGCAAGCCGGTCAGAAAAAGGTCACTTCCGACTTTCCTGCATAAAGAAGCCGCAAAAGCGGATAGAAAAAGGAACTGTAAGAGATCTTTACGGTAAGAACAGGAGAGGAGACACGATATGAAGAAAGGACAGGTTCTTGAAGGAATCATTGAACGGGTAGAGTTTCCAAATAAAGGGATCGTTTATGTGGAAGGAACACGTGTCATAGTGAAAAACGGAATACCGGGGCAGAAAATCCGTTTTTCCGTAAACAAAGTGCGGAAAGGGAAATGCGAAGGCAGGATTCTGGAAGTACTCGAAAAGTCACCGCAGGAGCAGGATTCGCCATGCCCCCACTTTACCGAGTGCGGAGGCTGCACCTATCAGAACCTGCCCTACGACCAGCAGCTGCAGATGAAAGAAGGACAGATCAGGGCTCTGCTGGACTCCGTCTGTGAAGACTACCTGTTTGAGGGAATCAAAGCAAGCCCTGAACAATACGCTTACAGGAACAAGATGGAATTTTCCTTCGGAGATGCATACAAAGGGGGCCCGTTGGCGCTCGGAATGCATAAAAAAGGAAGCTTTTACGATATCGTAACGACAGATGACTGCCAGATTGTAGATGAAGACTACCGCCTGCTGGTAAAAGCAACACTGGCGTTTGCACAGGAAACAGGACTCCCGTTCTATCACAAGATGAGCCATCAGGGCTACTTCCGGCATTTACTTCTGAGAAAAGGAAAGAAGACAGGAGAGATACTGGCAGATCTGGTCACCAGCTCACAGAGTGAACCGGATTTACACAAGTGGGCGGATATCCTTCAGCAGCTTCCTCTTACCGGACGGTTGGTCGGAATTCTTCATACGACAAATGACAGCATGGCAGATGTGATCCAAAATGACAGCACCGAAATTCTGTACGGCCAGGACTATTTTTACGAAGAACTCCTCGGACTGGAATTCCGCATCTCACCTTTCAGCTTCTTTCAGACCAACTCCCTGGGAGCAGAAGTGCTTTACGAGACAGCACGCAGCTACATCGGAGAGACAAAAGACAAAATTATCTTTGACCTGTACAGCGGTACCGGAACCATCGCTCAGGTACTCGCCCCGGTAGCCAGACATGTGACTGGTGTGGAAATCGTCGAGGAGGCCGTCGCGGCAGCCCGCCTCAATGCAGAACGGAATGGTTTAACCAACTGTGATTTTATTGCCGGAGATGTACTGAAGGTACTCGGTACATTGAACGAACAGCCTGACCTGATTGTGCTTGATCCACCGCGCGATGGAATACATCCAAAAGCATTGGAGCAGATCATACAGTATGGCGTAAAAAGAATGGTTTATATTTCATGCAAGCCAACCAGCCTTGTACGGGATCTGGAGGTGTTGCAGGAGAGAGGGTATCGGGTGGAAAAGGCCTGTGCGGTTGATCTTTTTCCGGGGACGTTTCATGTTGAGAGTGTCGTGTTGATGTCACGGGTAGAGAAATAAAGAATTGAAAAAGTGTAGAAAACAAGGGATTTCCGGGAGTTGGGACTGTTTGGATGGCAG
>JAUNGL010000143.1 GCA_030524665.1 Lachnospiraceae bacterium
ATAAACATATAGATTTTTCAGTTTTTAAAGATATGATGGATTTGTGATTTATGACTTTCCGTCTTTGAAAGCAGCCGCCCTTCGATACTTTTTGTATACCATCAGAGCAGCCAAACGACGGATTCACGGCGTCCGTTCGTCAACACGAATAGCGCATAGATACCTAAGCTTTAAAACCTGGATTGACATGTTATTTATGCGGATGTTATGATGATATCAAATGAAGAATGTTTATACTGTTACAGGAATTGGGGGGATTCGATGTTTTATTTGGTTCGGCATGGGGAACCTGATTACTCGGAGAGAAACAGCAAAATTTATCAGGGATTTGGAGTAAACCTTTCTCCGCTGACTGCGGCAGGAATTGCTCAGATTAAAGCGGCAGCCCAGGATCCGCGGCTGGCGGGAGCCGATGTTATTCTCAGTTCCCCTTATACCAGAGCATTGCAGACGGCTGCTGTCTTGTCAAAGGAGTTGGGGATAGAGATTGCTGTAGAGACAGATTTGCATGAATGGCTTGCCAACAAAAGCTATATTTACGAAAGTGATGAGAAGGCCGGGCAAAGCTATCGGGAGTACATTGAGTGGAATGGAGTTTACCCGCAGGGAGAAGAGAAGGATTGGGAAACTTCTGCCATGATGAGGGAACGCGCGCTCAGGGTTTTGGAGAAATACAGAAACTGTGGGAAAGTGATCGTAGCCTGTCATGGAATGCTGATTCAGGCGGTGACCGGTGGAGGATATCCGGCATGTGGGCAGATCACAGAGTACAGATTACAATGAGAGGTTTCTGTTCTGCCGCCTGCGCAGATATTTTCTGATCTGGAGGCTCATGTAAAAGAGCAGGGAGATTTATGAGGAAACATAAGGAGGTGGGCTATGAAGAAATTGTTGAAATTATCGGGAACTGTTTTTTTGATAGTTTTGTTGTCAGCATTGCTTTGCGGGTATCAGAAAGCAGAGGTGAAAAATGCTCCTGTAGATGCGGATACGGTAGCAGCCGCATTGGAGCAGACAGATCTCTCGTGGACAATCGCGATAGAGGATTCATGGAGAGAGGATCAGAAGGCATATGAGCTGCATGATGAGCAGGACAGAGTGACCGCAGCGATTTCCAGCGCGGGTGACGGGGCAGGCAGATTTTTGCAGATTGTTCTTTTTCAGCCGGACGGAGAGCAGAATACGGATGCTGATGAGGAGGAAGAACTGAAGCAAATGGTTTTGCTTGCAGGGATTCTCTACGGAGGATTTGAGGATGAAAACCAGCTCTATGGTGATTTTTGCATGAACTTCGATGGGACTGAAACATGGAGTCAGGAATATGGAAGTATTCATTGTACGGTTTGTGTAAATGCTGCAGATGGAGTGAGAGACATTGTTCTTTATAATACGGAAAAGTATAATCCATCCGTGGAAGCAAGAAAAGAAGAGGAGTATTCTGATGCTGATCCGGAGATTCTGGTGGAAGAGATTGAGGAGATTGATTTTCTGAATGGATATCAGGCGGCCGGGAAAGATAAAGATGAGCTGTTGTATGATACTGAGGAAGAGGAATGCAGGTTTTACCGGATCTCTATCAGGGATAACAGTTACAGTAAAAATTATCCTGTTGATCTGAGCGTTTTTCTTGCGGAAAACAGTGCCATTACGAATGATTGGGAGACAGATCAGGCTGTGACCGCCCGGAATGCGGAAGATGAGTATGAATTTTCTATGCTTCATGTTGCCTTTACCAGAGAGGAAAGAGAGATAACCGGAGTGGTGTTGATCCCAAGAGTAGAGATTCTGAATCAGGGGAAAGTAGAAGCAAAGGAAGAGTTTGATTATCATATTGTGTTCCGGTTTGATGTGGAGAGCGGGGAGGTTTTGGAAGTAAAGAGTTATCAGAGTACAAGCCTGAACGCAGATTATATGATATGAGAGAGGAGCTTGACGTTACCGGGCATGGAGTGGACTGTGGCTGTTTAACTGCTGTGCTGCCTGTGTTTTAATTCTGTGGGCAAGTTTATGAGATAAGGAATGAATCGAAAGGGGAAGTTCTTACAAAACTGTCAGAACTTCCCCGCCTTTTTGTCAGAAACCTGTAAGACTTTCCTGATAGAATTTCGGATAAAGAGAAATCAAAGTTACGATTTGCGGGACAACACCCGTGAACCGTAACAAATCAAAGATGAGGAGGATTCAGAATGAAAATATTGGAGACAACAGATCTGAAAAAATATTATGGAAGCGGAGAGAATCAGGTGAAGGCGCTGGATGGCGTGAATCTGAGTGTGGAGGAGGGCGAGTTCACAGCGATTGTGGGAACTTCCGGTTCGGGAAAGTCTACGCTGCTTCATATGCTGGGCGGCCTGGATTATGCGACGAGCGGAACGGTGAAGGTGGCAGGGAAGGAGATTTTCAAGCTGAATGAGAGTGAACTGACCATCTTCCGGAGAAGGCGGATTGGTTTCATTTTCCAGAGCTACAATCTGGTTCCGATCCTGAGTGTCTATGAGAATATCACGCTTCCGGTTGAACTGGATGGAAGAAAGGTGGACCGGGACTATGTGGACAGCATTGTACGGATGCTGGGGATTCAGGACAAGATGGAAAATCTGCCGGGACAGCTCTCGGGCGGACAGCAGCAACGAGTAGCGATTGCACGGGCTCTGGCAGCCAAACCGGCGATTATTCTGGCAGACGAACCGACCGGAAACCTGGACTCCCGGACGACGCAGGAGGTACTTGGCCTGTTGAAGCTGACGGGAGAGCGATTCCATCAGACGATTGTGATGATCACGCACAACGAAGCGCTGGCGCAGCTTTGTGACCGGGTGATCCACATCGAGGACGGAAAGATTGTGGATGACCATGCACAGAAATATTCCTGTGCGGGAAGCCTGCCGCAGGAGTCAGAGAAAAAGTTCGATATGGAAGGCGTATCGCAGAAGCCAAAGAACAATTTGGGTACAGTCGGAGGTGGATCTTATGAGAAATAGGAATGGTGCTGTGGTTGGAAAGCTCTCGAAACGAAGCCTGAAGGAAAACCGGATGCGGAATTTCTTTGCCGTGCTTGCGATCTTTTTGACGGGGATGCTGTTTACAGCTGTCTTTTCGCTTGTCAGCGGTATGATGCAGGTTGCCCAGGAGCAGACGATGCGGGAGGTCGGAGGAAGATTTCATGCGGGAGTAAAGGATGCGACGGAAGAACAGTATGAGAAGATTGTGGCTGATTCGCTTGTGATAAGGAGCAATTACAATATTCTGATCGGCTGGGCGGAAAATATTCTGAAACGCCAGGCAGAGCTTAGGTACCTTCCGGAAGAGAAGGATCTGGAGGATTATTTTATTACGCTGGAGGAGGGGCATCTTCCTGAAAAAGAGAATGAGATCGTGGTGGATACGTTTGTGATGGATGAGCTGAAGGTTCCGCATGCACTGGGAGAAAAAATACCGCTGACCTTTTCTTTTATGGGACAGACATATGAAAAGGAATTTGTCGTGAGCGGGTGGTATCAGGGAGACTATATCAGCCATGCGAGCGAGCTGTATTTCTCGGAGGCTTACTGGAAGGAACTGAAAGGAAGTCTCACGGATGAGGATTTTAAAAAACGGTATCAGGAGCATCCGGAGGATAGTGGAGTCGGTCTGCGCTCAGTAAATCTGTTTTTTGAGAATAGTTCTGATATTGAAGGGAAAGTCCGCACCGTGATCGCGAATGCGGGGTATGAGCCGGGAAAGGAACTGGGATATGGCATTAACTGGGCCTATATGGAAAGCCGTATTTCTTCTGTTGATCCGCTGACACTTGTGATTCTGACCGGTGCAGTGGTGGTTATTTTGCTGACGGGTTATCTGATTATTTTCAATATTTTCCAGATTTCGGTTATGAGCGATATCCGCTTTTACGGATTACTGAAAACCATCGGTACAACGAAAAAGCAAATCCGCAGGATAATCAGACGCCAGGCGATGCTGTTGTCTGTTGTGGGGATTCCGGCCGGGATGCTGGTTGGGTATGGGATTGGAACTCTGGTGCTGCCCTATGCGCTCAGCATGACGGACACTTCAAACATGGAGATTTCCATGAAATTTGATCCGGTGATTGTGATATTCAGTGCAGGATTTTCGATACTTACCGTCTATCTGAGCTGCCGCAGGCCGGGAAAGATCGCGGGAAGTGTTTCACCGATCGAAGCAGTGAAATATACGGAGGCGGACAGCGCAGGGCAGAAAAAGAAAAGAAAGAAAAAACATTTCAGCCTTGTGTCCATGGCGTTTGCCAATCTGGGGCGGAATAAAAAGAAAACCGCTGTGGTAGTGGCTGCGATTTCTCTTAGCATGATACTGCTGACACTGGTGATGATCGCCGTGGGCAGTTTTCGGATTGAAAACTACCTGGAACAGAGGATTGTGGGTGATTTTATCCTTGGAAGTATCAATATCATCAATGTGTCTCCAAGAACGGCAGACTATGAGGTAGATGCAGATTATATGCAGACAGCAGATGCTCAGGAGGGCATTCTGGAAAAGAACGAGATGTGGTGGAGCAATTACGGCAGGGCTATCAAGTTTGATCCGGAGACGCTGGAACGGTACCGGAAGCTGGACCAGGAAGGAAAGCTGGAGCGGAGCGAATATACGGAGTACACGCTGGATCAGGTGCTTGCGGGCGAAAGGGATATCGGAGGTCATTTTTACGGGTACAGTGATGGACTTCTGAAGAACCTGAAAGTGCTGGAAGGAAAGCTGGATGTGGAAAAATTTCAGAATGGTGATTATATCCTGATCGGTACGATGCTTGGAAGCGACCATTTGACAGAGAAGGACAGTCTTTACCATCCGGGAGAGAAGGTGACAGTTGAGCATATTACGGAAAAATCACAGATGCATGAAGTGAAAAGTGATGCGGGTGAGGCGATAGATGTCTGGTATGATCATATGGAGGCCAGGGAATACGAAGTGATGGCGGTGGTAGATATTCCTACGAGCATGGATACGCACAGGTATTCGTTTAATGCGATGGATGTGGTACTTCCACTGCGGGAGCTGAATGGAAAAGACGGACTTGGCACATGCTTTGCGGTATCCTATCAGGTAGAAACAGAGAAGCAGGCGGTTTTCGAGGCAGCGGTGAAAGAGTATACGGAAAATATCAATCCCAATATGGGATATTTGTCCAAGGATTCACTGCGTGCGGAGTTTAACGGTGTCGTACGTGTCATCGGCACGATTGGCATTGCACTGTCGGCTGTGATCACACTGATCGGACTCCTGAATTTCATCAATGCAGTGATCACCGGAATCATAGCACGAAAGCGGGAATTTGCCATGCTGCAGAGTATCGGGATGACCCACCATCAGCTTCAGAAAATGCTGGTAATCGAAGGAATCAGCTACGTGGTAATCGCCGGGCTGGTAAGCCTGTGTCTTGGAAGCTTTCTGGCATGGCAGCTTTTGTCCGCACTGAATAATGTGATCCTGTTTTTTGAATACCGGTTCCAGATACTTCCCTTCCTCATCATGGTTCCGCTGCTTCTGGCTGTGGCAGCGTCAGGGCCGCTGGCTGCGTATGAAAGACTGAGAAAGAAGAGTATTGTGGAGAGACTGCGGGAGGCAGAGTGACAGAAAGCTGTGGTTTCCGGTTCCTGTTCCCAAGGATGTCCCGGGTTACTGTTCACGGGGTAACTGCCCCGGTGCATGTGGCAGTAAAGAAGTTACGATATCCTTGATACTATGCAGGCCGCAGATGTGCCTGACATGCAGGATATTCGCAGCTTCGGTCTGTGGCTGAACTGCAAGTGCATCCGGCAAGTTACTGTTCACGGTAGCTGTTCCGCGAGGTGTTCAGATGCATTTTTGCACCTGAATCCCGGCAAAAAATAATTCCAGATATTTACACTTGAAAAACAAACGTTTGTTCTGTATGCTGTTATCATCAATAGAGAGATGGGGTGGTCGCATGGGCAGACGTTTGATTTTTCATATGGATGTAAATTCCGCGTTCCTTTCCTGGGAAGCCTCTTACCGGATGAATCACCTTGGGGCGGCGGTAGACTTGAGGGAAATTCCGGCGGCGATCGGAGGAGATGCCGGACTTCGCCATGGGATTATTCTGGCGAAATCGATACCGGCAAAGAAATATGGGATTCAGACCGGAGAGAGTATTGCCGAGGCGAAGCAGAAGTATCCGGGGCTTTATCTGGCGCCTCCGAATTACAGTCTGTATGAGCGTTGTTCCAACGCATTTGTCAAACTTGCATCGGAATATACGCCGGAGATTGAAAAATATTCGATCGACGAGATCTATATGGATATGACAGAGATGCAGTCGCTGTATCGTTCTCCGGAAAAAACGGCGCGGGAGATTGCGGACCGTATCCGGGAGGAACTTGGATTTACTGTGAATATCGGGATTTCAGAGAATAAACTGTTGGCAAAGATGGCATCTGATTTTCAGAAGCCGGATCGTGTGCATACATTATATATAGAAGAAATCCCGGACAAGATGTGGCCGCTGCCGGTCTCGGAGCTGTTCTTTGTCGGGCGGGCCACGGCGAAAAAGCTCCGGAATCTGGGAATTCATACGATCGGGGAACTGGCGGAGACGGACCCGCAGCTTTTGAGGAAGCATCTGAAAAAGCAGGGAGAAGTGATCTGGGCTTTTGCGAACGGCATCGATTGTTCTGAAGTGCAGTCTGTTCCGATCCCAAATAAAGGGTACGGGAACAGCACGACCATTGCGTTTGATGTGGCGGACCGGGAGACTGCGAGGATGGTATTGCTTGCGCTTGCAGAAACAGTCGGTGCGAGACTTCGGAAGGATGGGGCGCGGATATCTGTTGTCAGTGTAGGGGTGAAGGATTTCCGGTTTTATTACTGCTCTCATCAGATGCAGCTTTTCAATGCAACGAATATTACAAATGAAATTTATCATGCAGCATGCTGTCTGTTCGATGAAATCTGGGACGGGACACCTATACGGCATCTTGGAATACACACATCGAAGGTCAGCAGAGATGCGGAGACCTGCCGCCAGCTGAATCTGTTCGACGGAACGGATTACTGCAAATGGGAGGAAATGGATAGTACCATTGATCATATCCGGGCGTTTCATGGGAATGATGCGGTAAAGCGGGCGGTATTCGGAGCCGTGGAGAATCAGAAGATTGACCACATGTCCGGCGGAATCTCCAGAGAACGCAGAAGTGTTGATTACAGCAGGCTGAACATTGATTGATGCGGCAGGGCAGAACCCTGATTACAGTCAACCGCTTCATTCAGCTATTTCGGCTCCGTTTTGGTCGGTGCCAGACGTGTGCCACCAGCACACAGTATCGCCAAAGGAGCGTGTATGTACGACCACTTGTCTCGTTGCTTGCGAGAATAAAAAGGAAAGCTTGGTGATAGATTCCATGTTTGGTACAGATATGAATATGCAGCAGGCGGACCGTGGAATGATCCGCGGGCGGCAGGAGGATGTCGCATGTGACTGCTGGTTCGGCAGCACAGGAAGGACAATTCCACGGTTCATCAAATATCAGGATGCGGCCGGGGAAATTCATTCCATTTACGATATTCAGGTGATAGAATCCGAACGGCAGGTACGCTGCGGAATTCCTGTAGTCATGTATCGGTGTACAGCGGAAGCCGAAGGGTATCTGTACCGCTTCCGGCTGTATTTCCATCTGGAGGAATGCAGGTGGAAGATTGTGTGGGAATGAGGAGAAGGCTGCGTTCTGAGGATTCCAGTGACTGTGCAGCAAGTTGGGTAATATCCTAACTGATGCTGTGAATATTAATCATAAAATGTAGTATATTGGAATTGAAATATGCAGCTTTTGTTCTGCCGTTATTGAAACACAGCCCGCCACGAACCCGGGATACCCCTAAGCAAACAATCGGCGGGTGCTTTTAGCGCAGGCGAGATCCACTGCTTA
>JAUNGL010000144.1 GCA_030524665.1 Lachnospiraceae bacterium
TCCGACAATCGTATTTCGGACAATCTTTCTCCGAGCCTCCTCGTTCCCGGCAATCTTGTTCCTGACTTCCACTTTCCCAACAATCCTGCTCCGGGAATTCCTGCTCTTGGCACTCTCGCTCTGGATATTCCCGCTCCTGGCACTCTCGTTCCGGACATTTCTGCTTCTGACAATCGCATTTCCGGCAATCCTGTTCCTGATTCCCTCGTTCCGGACATTCCTGCTTCTGGCAATCACATTCCGGACAATCCCGCTTCCGATCGTCTCCTCCGTTCTCATCACATTTCCATTTCTCCTGTTTACCCCATGCTTTCTATCCGTTTCCCTTTTCTTTCTTATCGCATCCTGCATCTCCGCCACAGCATGTTCCTACCGCATGGCAAGGGCATGTATCCGTATACAGTGCACCGGGAGCTGCATTGTCGGCGAAATTTGCCTGTTCAAGCTTCGTCGGACGCACGGTGACATTTCCCTCCGCATCCAATACCCCGCAGGGCGGCTGAAGCGGCGGTTCCCCAAACCTTCCCCGGATAAAATTCGGATAACCCGGATGACACTTATCCTTCTTCGGTGGTCTCTTCCGGTCCTTCAGCGGTTGAAGCGGCGGGATTGGCGTCCCATCCGGCAGACTTCCGTTTCCATCCTCCAGTCGGTCATGAATTCTCCACAAGGTCCACATTCCTTCATGGAAATGCGGATACAGATGACAGTGGAAAATCACATCACCGATCACTCCGTTTCTGCTTCCGGCACCGTACAGGATATCGAGTGTATAACATTCCTGCGGGCTGATCGTAATGGAGTCTATAATCGTTGACACCGGATTTTCCGCCTCCAGCCGCCACTGATGATTGTGCAGATGGAACACATGCGTCTCCTTGACTCCGCCATGTATCAGCCGGATCTTCGACGGATCACCGACATAAGCCCGCAGAATCGGCGGCGCCGGATCGCCGTATACCCAGGAGCTCATAGATATCTCCTCACCGGAATCTGCCGGGTCATGCGTAAGCGGCATCCTGTTTCTCATTGGTTCCGAGCGGTAACTGATCGCCGTAGTCGAGGATGGCAGTCCCGTCCTGTGATCCACGGGAGGATTCCCATCTTTATCGAGCATCTCCAGTTCATCATGGAAGAACACGGAATATTCCCGGAAAGCAGGCTTCCCCGGCTCATAGATATCTGCCATCAGGCCGCTTTCCAGCTCCTCCCCCGTTTCCGGATCGAACCATTTTGCCTCCGGTGCTTCCACAATGATCGCCCCGAAAAGACCGTGTATATTGGTTGCATCCTCACTGCTCCTTGCATCCGCCATATCATGAAACAGGAATACTCCTTCCGTAGCTGCATATCAGGTATACTGGATTTCGCTGTCTGTCGTACTGTCCGGATTGAATCCTGTGCTGGTTCCATCCGAGGTCGACACATCATACGCAAGCCCCTGCACATGAATGGACAGCCTGCGGTTCAGATGATGCCGGAACCGCACCTTCACTGTATCTCCGAGGTTCACGCGCAGCACCAGCGGCTGAACTTCCTCATAAGGCGCAGGCGGACTCTGCCGGAATCTGCGCAGTGCTTCCTCCTGAATTCTCTCAGAATCCTCTGCCAGTACATACAGAAGCCCATCCGGGTCACGATCGCCATACTTATTGTAAACGATGGGAATCTGAATCGTTTCGATATCAAAGTAACGTTTCCTGCCCATGCAGGAATAACGGCACAGTTCCATATCCTAATCCCTGCCTTTCCCTGCGTGTTCCAGAATCCGCAGATAGTGATTGGCTTCCCTGAGCACATGGTCTGCCAGAAGCGGCAGAATCACGGAACGGATCTCGCATCCGGTAATCCCCTTCGTACCTGCCGTCTTGAATGCACGGTATTTTTCTGTTGTCTCCCGTGTCCTTTGTGTCAGTTCTTCCATGGCACGGCAGTCCTGCTTTCTGGCTTCCTCCAGCAATCGACAGTAATCATCTGCAAATCCATCTGCCGCCTCAATCAGCTCACACTCGGTCGGATCCAGAAGCCCGCGGATGAACTGCGCATGCTCCATCATAATCTGGTTCCAGAACAGTTCCGACGACTTCAGGTCCCTGGATGCCGTACAACCATTCCGTTCCAGCTCCATCACAGTCTGCCGGTACAATTTCGCCTCCCGCAGAATATGCTCAATCAGCAGCGGATAATTGGAAGTGTAGAGATCACAGGAGAGCATTTCCCGCAAAATCTTCTCTTTGAAGTCAATCAGCCCGTTCAGCAGCCACAAGGCTCTCTGGTTTAACCTGCGTACCTGCTGTACCATTTTCTGGCTCACCATCACCTGCGTACTTGCGGCACGAAGCCTCTTTTCTGCCTGTGTAATCTGCACGTCAATCGGAATTCCTGTCAGACATTCCGTCTTTCTCTCCGCCATTTCCGTAAATTCCGTAACGATCTCACCAGAATCAAGAACTGCTCTTCCCACAATTCCATCCCCCAGCCTTACCGCACTTTCAAGGACATCTTCAAACTGTTCCCTGAACCAATCCGCCTTCTTCCGGTATTCTGTTTCCTTTTCCGGGAATCCCGCCAGCAGAAACAATGCGTGTTCTTTCATAATTCTTCCGAAAAATAAATGAATTTCCAATGATGCAATCACATATTTTTTCATAATTCAGCATATCCTGTTATGTTAGTTTCCTTACAGTATATGCAGAAAGCCGGAGGACGTTGCGCCCCTCCGGCTGTTCTTTCCATAATTTGTCAGATTATTTCCCCTCTGACCACTCTTCTGTCCAGTTTCCCACATCACCTATCTCGCTGCTATTCAGCCCAAATATGCCAGCAAGCCGCAGGCCTGACCGCTATGCAGGCTATCCGCTGCTTAACCAGCTCCTGTCTGTGGATGAACTGCAACCCTATCTCAGGAATTCCACGCGCCCATCCTCAATATGGTACATCGCGCCCACCACCTTCAATCCGTGCTCTTCCTCCTGTCGGATGTCCAGACTGTCCTCAATCAATGCCATACTTCTTCTCACATTCAGGCAGCACGCCCGGTAGTCATCCTGCTCATCCCCAATTGCCAGCTTAATCTCATCTGTAATAAATTTGATATATCCCTCCGGGTCATGATTGATCGCTGCATCCACGGCACCGCAGTGTGTATGTCCAAGCACCACAATCAGACGGCATCCCAGATGCGACGCTGCATACTCGATGCTGCCGAGCTGATGGTCATCAATCACATTTCCCGCCACACGGATCACAAATAATTCTCCGATCCCCGCAGAAAAAACGCTCTCCGGGATCACCCTCGAATCAGAGCACGTAACGATGATCGCATAAGGATGCTGTCCATGCGCATATGTATGAAGTCTGAGCTTCCGTGAGACATCTCCCGGATTGACTTCCGCTTCCAGATAGGTCTCATTTCCCTTCTGCAGCTTCGCAATCGCCTCTTTTGCTGATAAAGCCTGTTTCTGTTCCATACAATAACCTCCTCGCTTTGCGGTTTCCGCATCATACTGTACAGTTATCATGATTTTTCCCGATACTCACTGCTGATCAGCATGATCGACAGCGGGATCTTCTGTACAGTTGTCATTATTTTCCACAATACTCCTGCTGTGATCCACAACTATCCTCTCCGGAGCCGTATAATTCTCTTATTTTCCCGATACGTGACTCTTGGAACCGCTATCGTAATCAGCGGTTCATGCTGTACAATTATCTTATTCTTCCGATACCTCTGCGATTTTATGAAAATATCATTTTATATTTTCCTGTCGCAGACCGTTTATTCCTTCTTTCCCGCTGCGGATTTTCTGAAAACCACTGTTTCATATTTTTTCAGACGCTTCGGATCTTTTCCGAACATCACATCGTACTCCGGATCCGTCACGATGATTTCCTGCTCCGTCTCACTGAAATTCTGAATCATTAAATAAGAGGCTTCACCTGAATCACGTTGCATTACCTCGACTCCCTGCGGGATCTCTGCCAAAGGCGGTATACTGATCCGCGCTTCCTTTACAGCATAGTCAAACACCTCATCGTAGAAGGATTGTTCAAAATCTGCACAGATATAATATGCCGTTCCCTTTCCATAGACATTCCTGGTCAATGCAGGCGTGCCCTCATAAAAGTCGCTTCCATACACAGCGAGTACTTCCGCCCCGCTGTCTGACTTCTCATGCCCGTCCACAGACTTCTCCTCATCGCCGGACTCTCCGCACTTCTTTCCTGTTTTCTTTTCATGACCGGACTCTCCGCACTTCATTACCATTTCCTTTTCACTGCCAGAAGCTTTCTCCGAGCCTTTTTCAGTCTCAGCATCACAATCTTCCTCGCCAAGTGTAAGCACTGACTTCGCGCCCTTTACCTCAACCAGCTCACACAACGCCCTGCAGGTATGTATCTGTTTCAAAATCCCCTGCCCGCACTCTGTCGGCACTGCCGTATTGCTTTCCCAGTCATACAGGCCATCGATCTCTGCACTGCGCAGCCCGAAGACATCCATCAGGCCATGCGGTGTCCCTCCAAGGAAACAACGGTCCGTTTCATCCACAATGCCGGACCAGTACGTCATCAGCACCGTCCCGCCCTGTGCCGTAAAGCTGCGCAGCTTTTCCGCAAATCCGTCCTTAAACAGATACATCATAGGTACGGCCACGAGACGGTATCCATCCAGTTCCTTCCCCATATCAATCACATCCACATTCAGTCCCAGACGGCGCAGTGCACGGTATGATTTTTCAAGCGTTTCCTTATAAAACAGTCCCCGGTTCCGCGGTCCCTGCGCGTCCTCCATCGCCCAGCGATTTTCCCAGTCATAGAGCACCGCTGCCTCAGCGTGCACTTCTGTTCCGCACAATTCCCGAAGCACTTCCAGAGAAGCCCCTGTTTTCGCTGCTTCCCGGAATACACGCGTATCGCTGCCTCCATAATGGTCTACCACCGCTCCGTGAAACTTTTCGGAAGCTCCCTGGCTCTGCCGGAACTGAAAATACAGCACACTGTCACTGCCGTGTGCGATGGCCTGCAGCGATTGTGCCTGCAGCATCCCCGGCTTCTTCAGCTTGCTGACCGACTGCCAGTTCGTCGAGGAGGGACAGGACTCCATCAGCAAAAACGGCTGTTTCTTCAGGCTGCGCATAATGTCGTGCTGCATCCCACAGTCCAGAGCTGTCACATGTTCCTTCTCCTTATGCCAGGTCGGATACGTATCCCATGAAACTACATCCACATACTTCGCCATCTCCGCATAATTCAACCCTCCGAAATGATACATCATATTTGTAGTCGCCGGCTTCTTTGAACCAGCTTCCCGTAAACAGGAAATCTCATAGCGCATAAAATCAGTCGTCCGCGCTGTCACAAACCGCTTCCAATCCAGCTTCAGCGCATGCAGTTCACGCTCTCCGCGCTGCGACGGCGCTTCAATCTGCGCAAAATCATTGTAGCGGTGACTCCAGAATGCAGTGCACCATCTGCGGTTTAATTCCTCGATGGTTCCGTATTTCTCCCTCAGCCATCTGCGAAACTCTTCCTGACACAGCGGACAGTAGCATGCTCCACCGTATTCATTCGAAATATGCCAGAGTCTCACCGCCGGATGATTTCCGAGTCTCCGTGCCAGCTCCTGATTGATGATTTTCACCTTTTCCCGATAGACCGGTGAGGTATAGCAGTGGTTATGCCGTCCTCCAAAAAAGTTCCGGTGACCTGATTCATCGACACGCAGCACTTCCGGATATTTGTCCGCCAGCCATTTCGGCCTTGCCCCGGACGGAGTGGCCAGAATCACTGACACCCCATTCTCATACAGCCTGTCCACAATCTCTTCCAGCCACTCAAACCGAAAAACTCCTTCTTCCGGCTCCAGCATCGCCCACGAAAAAATTCCCACAGACACCGTATTGATTTTCGCAAGCCGCATATATTCCAAATCCTTCTCCAGAATCTCCGGATACTCCAGCCACTGTTCCGGATTATAGTCTCCTCCATACAGCAATTGGTCAAATTTCACCATATTTCGTCCCTCCTTCATGCTTATTTTGTCTCATTGTAATAATACTTTCATCATACATACAAATTCTTTTAATTGCAAGACTTTTACAAAAACAAGGGGACCGTTCAATACTCGGGATTTCCGTGCATTCTGCCTGGAAACACCTCGCGGAACTGCTACCCCGTGAACAGTAACCCCTTTTTGGTGATATTGATTATAACTATTCTTGATACTTGTATCTTTGTTCTCTTTTCACTATAATAGTAAACAAGATATCGAAAGAGGGTAGATGAATATGAAAAATATAACAACAAAACAATTTCAGCCATTAACAGATAATCAGATTGTATGGGATTTGCTGGTAAAGAATTATGATGTAAACGGAGTAGCAGCTCCATTTTTTGAATATGCTCTTACTTCAACCTGGTTGGATAAGCGGTATCTATATCTGAACAGACTCTGGTTTGACGGGGACAAGGCAGTGGGTTTTGTGTTCTATGAAGCCCCGTGTACAGATGTACATTTTAGTTTGAGTTGCGGGTATGAGGAGTTGGCAGATGAAATGATAGAATATGCCGAAAAGTGCATGCCGGGAAATGATATAGACAAAACATTTATTTTTAAGCCGAGCCAGAAAGCGCTGATGGAAGCTGCCGGGAAGCAGGGATACCGACAGCATTATGTGGATGAAGATAATGTCATTGATTTTGGGGTGGCAGCATTAAACTATCCATTGCCGGCGGGGTTTCATTTTGTTGAGCCTGATAAAGTTGACCCGGTAAAACTTGCGATATGTACATGGAAAGGTTTTAACCATGAAGACAAGGGCCCATTTGAGAATTGGGAAGCAGAAGATCCTGGAACTCCATGGAATCCGCAGAAGGCATATCAGGGTATTATCGGCAACGTTATGGCACCACCGCCTCACTCCACATATGAATGCAATGTAATCATTGCAAATGAAGAAGATGAATATGTTTGCTTTTCAGGAATGTGGTGGGTGCCGGAAAATAGACTTGCCTATATGGAGCCGCTTTGTACAATTCCTGAATATCGACATAAAGGATTGGCTTCAGCTGCGCTTTCCGAGCATTATCGTAGAATGAAGGAACTGGGTGCCGAATGCATGACCGGTGGAGGAAATCAATTTTATAAAAAGATTGGATATAATCGAAATGCTCCATCGTTACAATGGAAAAAAGTGAGCAAGTAGAAAACTGGTATGAATTATTTAGAAGAACGGAATCAGAAAATCATAGATGCAATACTCTATTGTGATATAGATAAATTTGTTGTTGATTATCAAATGAAAGCTGAAAAGAACGAATAAGAAGACAACCAAAAGAATGTTACCATGATTAATATTTAAAGACACCTATCTGTATCTTCCATTTTTTGAATACCCTCATATTTTCGTGTATGCCGATTAAAACTGATACCATCCATTTCTCCATCCTTGCCCCGAAAATGCAAAAACAGGCACAGCCCTCATCCTCCAAGTAATGAAGTCCGGGCCTGTTTCTGTTTAGCCGTATACGATTTCTTCTGCTCGGTTGCAGATCACCACCTCCTGAAACTATCTTACCTTTCAGGGGGCATTTGGGCAATCGACTGTCGGTAGAATCCGCATAAATCCGGATCCTATCAGACTCGCCGCCCCTGTCTGAGACTTATATAGTTACAGTTCGGCCATATTCGTGTTTCCAGACCCCGTCTTTACCTTCCTGATAAGATGTAACGGAATTTGCATCGTTCTAATCTGCTGTTTTTTCTGATTCCTTCAATCTTGCAATTTCTTTCTTTAACCGCAAAATCTCTTTTTCGGCCTCATCGGCCCGCTGACGTTCGCGTTCGGTATTTATCCTCTCCTGCTCTGCCCCTTGTTCTATTCCTTGTTCTA
>JAUNGL010000145.1 GCA_030524665.1 Lachnospiraceae bacterium
ACCACAGGTATTTCAGGGGCCTGAAAAAATATTCCCATATCCAAGTAATGAAGAACTGCCGCCTGCAGATGGAGTAATGCTGTTAGATTCCAACTGGGGAAACGCAGTCATGCAGCTGCTCAGCCTTGACCCTGCGGTGGAAGATGAACACAGCGGTATGCTGATCAATGAGGATCTCAACCTGTTTAATCCTGTAAATGGATTTGATGAAAAAGGTTCTACCTATCCGGATGAGTTTATTCATGCATTTCAGAAAGCGCAGAGCCTGCGGAATATTTATATTCTGGAATATGCCCTGAGCCGTTTGATGAAGATCGAGGCCGGAGAGGGTAATTATACAGATGATGAGCCGCTGATCATTCCGGGAAGCGCGCAGGTATTTTTAAATAATAAGCTGTATGCGCAGGATATCCGTCTGATGTCCCGCACGCGGAAGCCGTATTTGCTGCTTCATCCGGATGGCAGCAGGACAGAGGAAATTATTCACAGTCTCAGAGGACCGGAGAATTCAAAATCCCTCACCGATTCTTTCTGGGAAGGAGCAAGATTTCTTTCCGTGAAAACATATCTGAATTCCTATGCTGTGCGTACTCTGGATGATTATGGATTTGATGAAGATCATTTGTGGGGCGTGGAGTGGGAGTCCACATATAATTGCCCTCCGGGAAATGTGGCACATATAAAAGCTCCGATACTTGTCATGGGTATGACAGCCGGATGGGAATTTCTGGCATCTGAAACTATCTATGACATGGCCGCGAGCGAAGATAAGACCATTGCATTTGTAGAAGGTGCGACACATAAATTTACACCTGCAAAGCATCTGGAAAAATTTGAGGGTGAATTTGGAGATACCATGAAAACACTGCATGATTTTCTGGATGAATGGCTTAGTGCAGGAAGATTTTAAGAGTTTCCTTTTGATGCGATACGCGGAAGCTGCCGGAAACGCTATAAACAGCGTTTCCGGTAATCAAGAGGGGTTTCTCCGTATGCTTTTTCAAACAGCCGATAGAAATGGCTGCGGTTGGAGAACCCCATTTCTGCGATAATTGCAGAAATACTTTTGTCTGTATCGGAAATCATTCTTCTGGCTTCTTCCAGATAGATCGACTGTCCATATTCCAAAATCGTTTTCCCGGTATATTTTTTCACAATTCTGTTCAGATATTCGCTGTTGTAATGAAGACGGGCGGATAAATCTTCGCGGGTGCATCTCCCATGACTCACTTTCATAATATGACTGATTTTACTGAATAAAAATTCCTGATTGTCGGATTCGGAATGAATGCGGCTGATGCTGAAAAGGTTCGGATTATTCAGCAAGTGAAACAGTCGGCAAAAGAATCCTTTGATAAAAAAAGCAGAACCAGGTTCCTGGCTGATCGTCTCCAGGATGATGGAATTGAAAATAGGAGTCAGATGATCCAAAATATCATCTGAGGGAACCATGGGAAAATAGTCCAAATATATTTTATCAAATTTCAGGGGTTCATTTTGACCATCTTCTACGAGCTGAAAAATTGGATTTGACGGTTTTGGCAGATTTCTTTTCCGTTCATGTTCCTGATATTCTTTCAGCAGCTCCATAATGAAATCATCCCGAAGCATCAAAAAAACAATCTGGAATTCGCCTGTAAAATCTTCTTTGTGACGGATATTTTTGTTCATAATACAGCATTGTCCGGCTTCATAAGTAAAGGTCTGGTTCTCCACGTGATTCGTGACAGAGCCGGAAAGCACATACATGATTTCGATAAATGAATGCTGGTGTTGTGGGCGTTCTAAAAAGGATTGGAGTGCGGCTTCGTCTATCTGTGAAGATTGATAACTTTGCTGTGAAAACTGGTATATACTATATAAATTCTCTTTTTCATGACAGGTTTCCAGTAAAATCATGAAGGGAGTGTTGAGTTCATACAATTGAAGGATATTATCGTTTAGATGATTAATCACAAGAGGTTCCGTAAAATTGGAACCGGATGTATTCTGATTGAAAATATCTGCTGATTTCATATTTCATAATCTTCTTTCTCAGGTCGGTTTTGGATACAGCTTTCGTGCATCGGCAGTTGGCTTTTGGTATTGAGGGGGAGTCCCCAAAAAAGTATACTTTTAAAAAAGGCAGTCTGCCATAAATACAGTATACACGAATCAGGGAAAAGAAAAAAGAAGTTTATAAATACTACTCACGGACTTGCGGGTGCGTGAACAGGAAAAGTGAACAGTAACAGATCATGAAAGACGAGGAGGAATCAACATGAGAAAAGTAAGTTTTAATCAGGGCTGGGTGTTCCATGAAGGAGGCGGAGGTTCTCTGGAATCGCTGATAGGCGGAGGTGGCGTGACGAAGAAAGTAACACTTCCGCATGATGCATCGATAGAGAAAGAACGCAATCCGGAAGAGTTGAATGGAAGCGGAAATGGATTTTTCCGCGAGGAAACCATTCATTATACGAAGGAATTCACTTTGACCGAGGAAGATGCGGACAAAAATATCTGGTTGGAATTTGAAGGGGTTTACCAGAATGCATTTGTCTATATCAATCACTCTTTTGCGGGAAAGTGCCCTTATGGATATGGCAATTTTTATATTGATGCGACAAAATATGTACATTTTGACAGGAAAAACGAGATCAAGGTAGTCGTGAAAAATGGCGTGCCGAGCGGGCGTTGGTATACGGGTGGAGGTATTTACAGGGATGTCAATCTGATGATTGCCGACCGGATGCATCTGGTGCCGGACTCTGTTCATCTTGCGGTGATTGATGTGGAAGATGGGCAGGCCGTGATCCGGGTGGAATCTACGATTGAGTATACCGGGACAGGTGTCAGAGATATCACTTTGCAGGTACAATTAAAAGATGTGGATGGCACAGTGGTTGCAGAGGACTGTATTCCTGTCACTGTAGAAGAGCATTCAAGACGAGCATATCGGCAGAAAATTTACGTAGAAAATCCAAAGTTGTGGGATGTGGACACGCCATACCTGTATCATTATTCCACGGCGCTGAAAGAGCAGAACGTGGTATTGGATCAGGAAGAGGGCACATTTGGTATCCGTAAGCTTCAGCTGGATACGAGACACGGTCTCCGCATCAACGGAAAGACTGTAAATCTGCGCGGCGGCTGTATCCATCATGACAATGGTGTGACCGGCACTGCAGAATTTGCCCATGCAGCAGAATTCCGTGTGAGGAAGATGAAAGAAGCCGGATACAATGCGATCCGAAGCTCTCATTATCCGATGAGCAGAAGGCTGCTGGCGGCTTGTGATAAGCTTGGAATGCTGGTGATGGATGAGTTTGCGGATGTGTGGACTTCCACGAAGGTTGATTATGATTATGGAATGCATATGTCAGAATGGTGGGAGCATGATGTGACGAATCTTGTGAATAAGGATTATAACCATCCGTGTGTGATTATGTATTCGATTGGAAATGAGATTCCGGAGACAGGCAATCAATTTGACGCGCAGTGGGGCAAATTGCTGGCAGATAAAATCCGCAGTCTGGATGATTCCCGTTATGTCACGAACAGTGTGAATCTGATGCTGAGTATTATGGACCACATGGGGGAAATCATGGAAAAGGCCGCGCAGAGCGGAGCTATGGAGGGCAGTGCTCAGGGCGATACGGCAGAGGCAATCGGTGAAAATGCGGAGATTAACAGCATGATGAGCAATATGGGAGACATGATGGACAGGCTGATTGCAAGTGATATCGCAGGCAAGGCAACGGAAGAAGCGTTTGGTCAGGTTGATATTGCCGGATATAACTATGCAACCTGCCGCTATGAGCGGGATGCCGAATTGTATCCGAACCGGATTATCGTAGGGTCCGAGACGTATCCCAGAGATCTGGATGTGAACTGGGAGCTGGTGGAGAAGCATCCGTATCTGATTGGAGATTTTTCGTGGACTGCGTGGGATTATCTTGGGGAGGCCGGAATTGGCAAGATTACATATGGAAATCCGCAGGGGATGAGTTTTTACGCAGCGTATCCATATAAAGCAGCTTATTGCGGTGTTATGAATCTGATTGGCGACAGACGCCCGGTCTCCTACTGGAGGGAAATCATCTGGGGATTCCGGAAAGCTCCATATCTGGCAGTGCAGCCTCCGAAGTATCATGGTGTAGAGCATGGAATGACAAACTGGAGCATGACAGATGCAGTGCGCAGCTGGAACTGGAAGGGGTACGAAGGTAAGCCAGTTACGGTAGAGGTTTATGTTGATGCGGATGAAGCTGCATTGTATGTGAATGGTGGGCTGGTCAAAAAGAAGGTAGTAGGTGAGAAGAAGAGATGTATCGCAGAATTTGAGACCGTGTATACACCGGGAACTCTGGAGGTTGTTGTTTATAAAGATGGTACAGAGGCTGGCAGGGATCAGATTGTGACCGCGAAGGATGAAGTGAAGATTTCGGCCTATGCGGATGCAGAGCAGATTCCGTCAGATGGAAGCGATATTTGTTATGTGGAGATCAGCATAGTGGATGCAGAGCATAATCTGAATCCGGATGCGAATACGGCAGTGACGGTTTCTGTCGACGGGCCGGGTGCGATCCAGGGCTTTGGAAGTGCAGACCCGGAGTCAACAGAGAATTATTTTGATAACATCGCAAAAGCTTATGAGGGAAGGCTGCGGGCAGCGGTCAGAGGGACCGGCTCGGCGGGGATGATTACGGTAACCTTGCAGGCAGAAGGCTGTGAAGCGGTGAACGTGCAGATAGAGGCAGTATAAACAGACAGGTCAATGCAGGACAGTGGGAATGGAAATCCATCCGCTTCAGGATGGAAACGGCCGTGTCAGCAGATGGATTATGTTTAAAGAGTGCCTGAAAAATAATATCGTTCCGTTTATTATCGAGGATAATTTGAAGATGTTCTATTACCGTGGACTTAAAGAATGGAACAACGAAAAAGGCTGCCAGACAGATACCTGTCTGACGGCACAGGATAAATATAAAGCATATTTGAATTATTTTAGGATTGGCTACTAAAGCGGAGGGAGCGACTTCGGACGATGATCAGGAATTTGCTGTATGAATGCGGAAGTGCTCCCTGCGGCATGTTTTATGATGCAGCAGGGGTGTGCCCATATAATCAGCAGATATGGCTGATTATAGATGTGGGAGGTTTTTTCTGTAACGCTGCAGCTCCTCCTCGCTGACTTCAGAAATAATTCTGTCAAGTACCTCCAGTAATTTTTCTTTATCTTCCGGTAAATGTCCCTGAAGCTGGAAGGCATTGGAGGCTCCCATTGCGGCAAAATATGTTGAAATATTCAGATTTTCCACAAGGACTCGGAGTTCCCGGTATTTTTCAAGTTCGCCTTCTTCTTCCCAGTTTCCGTTTTGAATCTCCTGATACAGTTCGGATTCCGGATAAATCGTCAGCATATTAGGGCCAATCAGGAAAGGATGCAGCTGATTGAAAATATCTGCGGAGGATTTCGCACCAGCCTCACCTTTCCCCTTACCGGAAATGCTGGTCAGATAGAAGAAACCATACTCAATTCCTGCCTGTTCCAATCTTTTACATTGGGTCAGGATATCCTGCGAAGTATAACCTTTCCGCATGAAGGACAGCGCCGTATCATCTCCGGTTTCCACTCCGATGGTCAGCCTGTTATAGCCTGCCTGCCGGAGCAAAATCAACTCTTCGTCTGTCTTTTTTTGAGAATCTGTAATACGGGCAAAGCAGCCGATTGATTCAACAGAAGGCAGATATTTCCGGATGAGTGATGCGATTTCAAGAAGCTTCTCTGTTTTCAGAACAAATGGATTCGCACCGGTTAAGAAAACACGATGGAAAGGCTTTGGGCGTGACAATCCCTGAAGTCTGGCCGTCATCATGGAAGCGGGATTATAGCGCAAAACCTGCACCTCCTGCAAATCGCTTTCAATATCTTCAATGGGTGACATTCTGAATTTAAATGGCAAATCACTGTACAGTGTACAGAATTTACACTTGTGATGGGTACAGCCTGCGGTTACTTCTAAAAGCAATGAGTCTGCCTCATAGGGCGGACGCCAGATTGTTCCTGTGTAATGCATGGTAAAAACCTCCTATAGAATGATTATGCGCAGGCAACGGGGCAAACCTGCGCATGACTGTCCCGTTAGCGTCATTATAGCAAAACACAACAGAAATAAAAGTACTGTACTTTTTTGAAGTACCTTTCATTTTGGGGCAAAATAAAGTATGATGATAAGGAAGGGAGATGAGGCAAATGCGAAAATCAGAATTGGCAATCAGCCGCTGCAAAACGATTTCCACTGTGCAGAAGCTGCTGGGTGGCAAATACAAGATTGAGCTTCTCTGGTATATCGGCAAGTGTGATGTCAGGAGATTTGGACAGCTTCGCCGTCAGATTGGAGGAATAACGGAAAGTTCCCTCACAAAGCAGCTCCGGGAACTGGAAAGAGATGGTTTTATACTTCGCCACGACTTTTGTGAGGTTCCACCACGAGTGGAATATACTTTGACGGAACTCGGGGAGAGCTTCCTGGCCGTTCTCGACTGCATGAAAGCCTGGGGTGATGAGAACCTGCCTATGTAAACAGATGACAATGATAAACATACGATTATTGGTAGTGGCCATTGCAGGAAATATCATTCCCACAACAGCCACTTTTTCAAATACTGTTTTTTAGCCGCAAACCGTCTTTGAATGCTTCGCCAACCCTCTCCGTTACCTTGTAGTAGCCATGCGTGTACGGGTCAAAGGCAATCGCATTTACCAGCGACATATCAATCTTATCCCCGTTCATAACACTTTCGTCTGCTGTGATATTTACCACCTTACCAATAACACCGCACCCGTATTCTCCATTCTGGTATTCAATAAATTCGCACTCCAGGCAGAGAGGAAATTCATTGATCACCGGGGCATCCACTGATTCTGCTTTGCTTGCAGTAAGTCCACTGTCTTCAAATTTTGTGGCAACCCGGTTGCCTGATACAACACCAAAATAGTCAGCTTCGACTACATGAGCCGCATCAGCGATACTTACAGTAAACGCACCTCTTGATTTGATATTCTTTACAGCCTTATGTGTCTCCGTCAGATTAAGGGCGACATTACCTCTTTCCTGCATGGTTCCCCAGGCAGCATTCATGACATTTACACTGCCATCTTCGTTGTATGTTGCTACCATCAGTACGGGCATCGGGAAGATGCCTTCCGTTATGTTGAGTTTCTTTCTCATCGTGTTTACCTCATTTCTTGTGTGGATTGACAGAACCTGAGTTCTTCGATATAATTGTAGCAGGTAACGGAATGAATACAAGTACCATCTTTAAAGACAGGTACTTTCTCACAAGGAAGTATAACATGATAAGCAAATACATTGAGAAAGCAAATTTTGAAGAAACAGGGTTCAGCTATACATTGTCACTCATATCTGGCAAGCACAAAATGGTGATCCTGTATTGCCTTATGGAGTTTGAACCAGTACGGTTCAATGAGATGAAACGGTATTTGGGCAGTATCACAGATAAGACCCTCAGCAGCAATTTGAAGGAGTTGGAAGCAGACCGACTCATTATAAGAACAGAGTATCCTCAGATTCCCCCGAAAGTTGAGTACACTCTCAGCGACAGAGGAAGATCTTTGATGACCGTCTTAGATCAGCTGTGTATTTGGGGCGAAAACAACAGAGAATAGTAATCGCTTCATCCGCCAAAGCATACACATCAAATCATCCAGATTGGTACGATATAATTATCTGCATTG
>JAUNGL010000146.1 GCA_030524665.1 Lachnospiraceae bacterium
TGTGACCAATGGTCGGAGTTAGCAGTTAGCTCGTCGGAGCGTTACCCGCGTTTGCATGGGGTGTCCCGGGCCCGTGGCGGGCGTCTGTTAGTTAACAAAACACGAATCAAACAAAATTCAGCTATACTCTGGCTTGATTATATCTGCCAAAAACGGTATACTGTAACCGAAGTTCTATTTTCACGCAGGAGGAATTATTATGGAATACAAACCAAAAGGAGTCTGTTCTCAGAATATTATCGTAGAATTAGATGGCGATACAATTAAAAAGGTAGAGTTTATCGGCGGCTGCTCCGGCAATACACAGGGAGTCGCGAGTCTTGTACGCGGAATGAAAGCAGAAGAAGCGATCTCACGTCTCGAAGGAATCCGCTGCGGATTCCGCCCGACATCCTGTCCGGATCAGCTTGCAAAGGCTCTCAGGAAAGCACTGGAACAGTAAGGCATGCAGCATTCATATCAGAGCAGATGATACTGGATGACAAATAACTTGTATAATGCTTTGCATATAACTGAATCATTACTTCAAACAGGAGATTTCACCTGATTTCAGGTTGGTGTTCTCCTGTTTTTATTTGGAAAACAGCATAAATCTTTTCTTTTCCGGAAACAATACTCGATATGAAATGGAAGGAAGCCGGAACTTTCATGCCAGACATGTGCTCCGGTACCGGATTGGAGATTTTATGAACGAACAGAATAAAAAAAATGAATTGATAATTTCCAGTACATCCCTTGTTCCGGTAACGGAAAGACTGACCGACCCGATTCCGGAAATTTCTGACTCTGCATTATCTGTGAAGCAAACTGATCATCAGGATTTACGGGCAACTGAACTTCCATCGGAAGCTTCTGAAGCACCATCTGAGACTTTTGATTCTGAAGGTTCTGAGAAGCAGTCTGATAATTTTGTACATGAATCATCCGGGTCACAGTCTGATGACTTTCCCTATACACCCGCGGAACAATCCGATGATTTGACTTATCAAACATCCGATCCCCAGCCAGCTGCCTCGGATTCCGAATTACAGGAATCTGACACTCCGTCCCGGTTCGGTAAGCTTCGTCAGATTTTTGTTCTTCCCGGCTTTAACCGTTCCCAGAATATGAAGCACCCCCGCGGGCACCTTACCCGTGAACAGCGCCGCAGACTCTTCCGCCGGATTTTCCTCTCTGTCGGAGCAGCTATCCTGACTCTGATACTGCTTACCGGAGTCTCTGTCTGCTACCTGATTCTTACGGCGCCGGATCTGGATACAATTACGGTTTCTCCTACAGAATCTGCGACTTACATCTATGACCAGCAGGGAAATCCGCTCCGTAAGCTGACACTATCTACTTCAAACCGCGACATTGTTTCTCTGGATGAGGTCCCAGCAGCACTTCAACATGCCGTGATCGCAATTGAAGATGAACGTTTTTACGAACACGGCGGTATCGATCTGCATGGAATTGCACGCGCTTTCTGGAACGGAATCCGCAGCGGCGGCTTCTCCGAAGGGGCCAGCACAATCACACAGCAGTTAATCAAAAACAGTGTATTTACTGACTGGACACAGGAGGATTCTTTCTTTGACCGGTTCAGCCGGAAGGTACGGGAACAATACCTTGCCGTCCGCCTGGATGGCTCCATGTCAAAGGATGAAATTCTTGAAAACTACCTGAATATCATCAATCTCGGCTCTGGCTGCTATGGCGTCCAGTCCGCATCCAGACGCTATTTCGGGAAACCGGTTTCCGACCTGACCCTGTCCGAAGCATCTGTGCTTGCCGCTATCCCACAGAATCCGGCGGGACTGAACCCTATCACTTATCCGGAAAAGAATAACCGCAGACGGACCATCGTACTGAATTATATGGAAGAACAGGGCTACATCACCCCGGAAGAGCATACAGCCGCACTGCAGGATAATGTTTACGACCGGATCCGGGAATATAATGCTTCCTATGAGGACGAAGCTTCCGTTTATTCTTATTATGAGGATGCACTGATTGAACAGGTGATTGAGGTTTTGACAGAAGAGAAAGGTTATACTTATGACCAGGCTCATCGTGCCGTTTACAGCGGAGGACTGCGCATTATCTCCGCACAAAATCAGGAAATCCAGACAATCTGCGATCAGGAATTCGCAAATTCCGCCAATTTCCCGGCCGGAACACATTACGGCATTGATTACGCACTCAGCATTTCCGATGCAGACGGTATCGTGACACATTTTGGATCGGATCATTTAAGAAAGTTTGTCCGGCAAAATTACGATTCTGCCTTTGATCTGATGTGTCTGGATCCTGATACTGCGCAGAAATACGCTGACGCATTCCGCACGTCTGTCATTGCGTCCTATCAGGATGGTGCCCCGGAAATACTTGCAGAACGTCTGACTCTCTCCCCGCAGCCTCAGGCATCCGTCGTAATTCTTGATCAGAATACCGGATACGTACAGGCGATTGTCGGAGGCCGCGGCGAAAAAACGGGAAGCCTGACACTGAACCGTGCCACAAATACAACGAGACAGCCCGGTTCCACCTTCAAGATTCTGACGGCCTATGCCCCGGCTCTGGATCTTTTCGGTAAGACACTCGCTACCATATATGATAATGAACCTTATGAATATTATGACGGCACTCCGGTCAGCAACTGGGATCTGAATGATTACTCCGGTCCAACCACCATACGTGAAGCAATCACACGTTCCATCAATGTTGTCGCCGTCAAATGCATTACGGAAATCTCACCTCAGCTTGGTTTTGAATATGCACAGAAATTCGGAATTTCTACACTGCATGAACGTTATGAAGAAGACGGAAATTATTCTTCCGATCTTGTACAGCCTCTCGCACTCGGAGGTATCACGCAGGGAGTCACAAATCTGGAGCTTTGCAGTGCATATGCCGCAATTGCAGACGGCGGAATCTACCGGAAACCTAAATTTTTTGTTAAAGTGCTCGACCGGTATGGAAATATTGTAATAGATAATACAACCTCAGAGGATGATTCTTCAGAAACCGCTGCAGATGCTTCTCTCCGCTCGAATCAATCAGGATCATCGGCGGAAGCTGCTGTATCTGCTTCCCCTAATATCACAACAGAGAATCAGAAATCCGGAGATCTACGTATTCTGAAGCCTTCTACCGCCTATCTGCTCACTGACGCTATGCGAAGTGTCGTAACTGCGGAGGATGGAACGGCTTACGGCTCTATCTCCGCCGGGAATATTCCTGTTGCCGGCAAAACAGGTACGACCTCCAACTATAAGGATATCTGGTTTGTCGGCTACACCCCTTACTATACGTGCTCCGTCTGGGGTGGATATGACAACAACGAAAACCTGCCGGATGGTTCTACGTATCACACTTACAATAAAATACTCTGGACTTCCATCATGTCCCGGATCCATGCAGCACTTCCTGCCGCTGAATTTGAGTGCCCGGAAAATATCATCCATGTAACTCTCTGTGCCGAATCGCACCTCCCGGCCGTAGCCGGCGGCTGTCCTCATACTTATGAGGAGGTTTTCGAAGAAGGTACAGAACCAACCGGAGAATGCCCACTGCATGAACCGATCCTGGAAACAGAACCAATTATCATTTATCAGGATATTCTGGAGCAGATACTGCCTGAAACAGAAAGTGAGACTGAACCTGAAAGTGAATCCATTCCTGATACCGAAACAGAAAGTGAACCCCGCCCCGGCAGCAGTATAGAAAACGAATCTAATCCGGCGAATAAGTCAGAAAACATTTCCAATCCCGAAAACGGGCCAGAAGATGCTTCCGAACCCGGAAATTCCACATCCGCCAGTGGAACGGAAAACAACTCCGTGCCCGACAGCGGGACGGAAAACAGCTTCACACCCGGCAACGGGACGGAAAACAGCTCCGTGCCCGGCAACGAAACAGAAAGCAAGTCCATCCCCGGCAATGATACCGCAGGTGATTCCGGTTCCGGACAGCCGCAGACAACTTCTCTGGATGATATGATTGAACGTCTGAACCTTTACCGTCTTCCATAAAAACCCCTTCTGTCTGCTCTCATTCACAGACAGAAGGGGCTTTTTGTTACTCTCCACATGATAATATTCCGCGGGGATTTATACTGCATACGCTTCTGTTTTTAATTTGTCCTTACTTCCTGTCTCATAAATCCGATATAGGAACCGCCGAACGCAACCAGCATCAATGCAGCAAGTCCGGTCAAATGCGGCCAAACCAGAAGCAGGCTCTGTCCAAGGCTCAGATACCCACTGATCGCTCCGACAAGCTGATCCATCGTCACTACATTCACCGAACGAACCGACGGATTCATAATGGTGGAAACAGCCTCACTGTACAGGTAATACGGCGAAATGCGGTTTAGATTCATTTCCAGCGTATAATTGCTCAGTGAATTCACCATTGCATTATACTGGTCATTCACCGGATAAACAGCATTCGCTACGATACTTGCCACAAGGCTCATAAAGATAGCGAAGAAAAGCCATACGGCAATGGATGCAAGCGCTGATGTTGCTGCATGGCGGCAGACAACAGAAAACAAAATTGAAATAGCCAGCCAAAATGCAATGTAAATAACCGTAAATGTCAGAAATACGAGAATCCTCAGTACTTCTTCTCCACTCGGCTTCAATCCGGTACAGAGAACTCCAACCGCCCCAAGAGCAATTCCCATCGTATATACAATGGATGCAATCACGGCCGTTCCCGCCAGAAACTTTCCGATAATAATAGAATCACGGTAAATTGGCTGTGATACCAGACGATTCAACGTCCCCGCTGCACGCTCGCTGTTAATGGCATCAAATCCAAGCGCCAACCCCACAATCGGACCAAGTAATGCGATAAAGGACATAAATGACGGAATCGAATTACCGCCCTGCGTGTACAGTTTCAGGAAAATGAAGTTACTGTCGCTTGCAATTGCATCTGAAAGCCCTGTCAATGCACCGTAAAGGCTCGCATAACTCGTGCTTCCGATCAGAATCAGCAGAAGCAGAAACCGTTTGCTCTTCAAATGATCCGCCAGTTCTTTCCGGAACAAAGCCTTCCTGCCTGTCGCCCCGTTAATCCTCACTCTGTTTTCTTCGCCGGAATCCATGCTTTTTCCTGTTCTCAAACTCATTTCTTTCATCGCTTTGTCCCGCCTTTTCAAAGTATCGTCTATAAATCTCATCCAGATCACCGCCGCGCTGATGCAGATGAAGTACTGTATAACCATTCTCTCCGAGAAATCCTGTCAGCGTACCTCTCAGATCTGTTTTGGAAGTAATAATGAATTTATCCCCTTCCTTATCAATCTTCTGTACACCCGGCTGCTGATACAGCATTCCAAGCAGTTTATCATCACACGGATGCACGCCAACCTCCAGCAGATAGCTTCCGTCTTTCCACACATGCTCTTCCAGTTCCTCCAACGTTCCGCTTGCGATCAGTTTTCCTTCCACGAAAATTCCAACCCGGTCGCACACCTGCTGTATCTGATGAAGCTGATGCGAAGAGATCAGAATCGTCCTGCCGTCCTCCACAGACAGCTCACGGATCAGCTGAAGTAATTCACGCATACCTTCCGGATCAATTCCGAGTGTCGGCTCATCCATCACGATGATTTCCGGGTCTTTGATCAGCACATCCGCGATTCCAAGCCTCTGGCGCATACCTTTGGAATAGGTGCCTGCTTTCTGATCTGCGGCCTTTGTCATTCCGACACGTTCCAGAAGATGATCAATCCTCTCTTCCAGTTCCGGCCCATCCATTCCATTTAGCCGTCCGGTAAATCTCAGATTCTGACGTCCTGTCATGTCAGAATAAAATCCTGTGTTGTCCGGCAGATATCCGACAATCGATTTCACTTCCAGCGGATGGCGTTCACAATCCAGTCCGCAGATTGTCGCAGAACCGGAGGTCGGTTCTGTCAGTCCAAGCAGCATCAGAATTGTGGTTGTCTTACCGGCGCCATTCGGTCCCAGCAAGCCAAATACCTCTCCGCGCCGGATCGTCAAATTCAGATCGTTGACAGCCGTTTTCTCCCCATACTGCTTCACAAGATGGGAAATCCGGATACATGGAGTACCCTTTTCAGACGCCCGTTTCTCCATGTTTTCCTTCTCCGCATTCTCTGCCGTCTGTTTTACGGGTGCAGCAGCTTCACCGGCATTTTGGAGCTGACATCCGTCTTCTTCTTTTACTGCACGTCTCAGCTTTCCTTTCTTTGCCATAATTACCGTCTCCCGTATTTTTTGAAGATAACCCCAAGTGCCGCTACCAGTACCACAATAATCGCAACCGCCGCAAATCCCCATGTCGTCGGTGTCTTAACTGACACACGGAACTCCGCACTGCTTGAAGCTTCATCATTGCTGATACTGATGGATGTTACATAGTCACCTGTGACCACATTATCCCCCGGCATCACCGTAGCAGTTACTTCTTTCGTTGCTCCTGCTTCCAATGTGTCAATGGTAGACTCACTGAAGGTCACTTCCCACCCGCTCGGTGCAGAGGAAGTCAAATTCAAATTGGTCAGATCGACATTTCCGTTGTTTGTAACAGAAAGCGTCACACTTGATTCCTTATTGGCATAAGCATCAAAGCTCAGTCTTCCGTCCGGAGTAGACAACGCCACGTCATACGTTCCCGTAATACTGACGGTAAGCTCCGTAGAAAGCGTATCATTAGCAGAAACTGCCGAAACCGGGATCGTATAGTCGCCCTTTTCCACTTTTTCCGGCGGAACTACATTTACCGTCATACCCTGACTGCTTCCTGCCTCAACCTCCAGGCTTGCCACATTCGTAGACTCACCGGACGGAGTAAAGGTCACCTGCCACCCTGCAGGTGCATCTGCTGACAGTGCGTAAGACTCACCCGTCCCACGGTTATTTACAATCGTTGTATCAAAGCTGAACGAAGTCCCGGAAGCTCCCTGCTGCTCCGGATACTCAGAAGAAAAATCACTCGCCCCGTTTTCCTGTTCATTTACTGCAATCTCCAGTTCCAGCGTATCCGTGTCTCCCGAACCGGCATCCGCTTTCAGTTCCACCTTGTAAACCCCCTCTGCGGTTTCTGCCGGTATGTTCAGATTGTACGTTGCCAGCCCGTCTCCCGCATCCGGAGTTTCAGCAGTGGCCGCTCCGACATGAACTCTTGTTATCTCATTACTGCCGCCTTTGAAATATCCGGACCATTCCTCCGGCAGCGTGTCCGCCGAAAGAGAGACATCATGCCCTTCCCCGTCAAGGCTTGCAAAATCCAGATCAAAGCTGATGGTCTGGCCTGCTTTTACCGTCACTCCCGGATAATCCGTACTCATATCAATTCCGGACTCTGCCGCAGACGCTGGTACAGAGCTTCCAAACAGCATCACCGCCATCATCGATGCGGCCATTAATCCCGCCCCGGATTTTCTGTTCAACACATTTACGCTTTTCATTGTAAAAAACTCCTTCCCGCAGTGTGTCACGAATGACTTCCTGCTCTCATCTGTTTTATTAACAGTGATTGTAGTGCGCAATTGTGTTCTGATTTTGATCATTTTGTGGTGAAGATGTGGTGATTTCGTGAAAAAACTGTGATTTCATTCATTTTTTCCTTGATTTTATTGCATTTTCTCTATTTCGATATCTTAGGTTTTACACCACTTCGGATGCTTCGCATCCTCCCATTTATATGCTAATTTTAACAGTGGTGTCATGGTTTTTGATATATTCTTT
>JAUNGL010000147.1 GCA_030524665.1 Lachnospiraceae bacterium
TTTATAAGGAATTCTGGCATTTATCGACTCTCCAACTGTCAAAGACGGGATTATAAACTTTTTTGTCGGTAACAACAAGATATATCCTATGGTACATTATGGTTATCAATCGAGTAGACATACCCCTTTCAGGATATGCACCTCACAATCAAGATTTTTAAAAAGTAAGAGCGAAAACATTCGTTATGCAACCACTGGCTTATATTCTATTGAAAAATCACCTGAAAATATGGTAAACTGTCATTAACCGATTTGATCCTCGCAGCAGCCGCCCAATGTACATGCAATTATATCCGCCCGGCTCGTTGCTTCGCGCAGATAAAGATCGCCGGAATCACCATAAAAACATATGGTTTTGAGGGAGATAAAACATATGACAAAATATGAGTACGTAATACAACAATTAAAGGAACGCCTGAAAAACGGCACCTATAAAGAGGGCGACCGGCTGCCAACTGAAAATGAACTGGCCGGTCAGTTTGGGGTGAGCAGGCATACAGTACGTCAGGCGCTTGGAAAATTAGAAAATGAAAACCTGATCGAAAGCATCCGTGGCAGCGGGACATTTGTGAGGCGCAGGCTTCCCAAACGGAATACAACTATGAGGGTGGCTGTCATCATCCGCTATATTGACGATTATATTTATCCCGCAATTTTAAAGGGAATCCAGAGAGAACTGGCCAAAAAGAATTACACGATGCTGCTCTATGCAACGGATAATCATGTGGACAGGGAACGGAAGAATTTATCTGATTGCCTGGAACAGCAGGTGGACGGTATTCTGGTCGAAGGAACCAAAAGCGCCCGTCCGAATCCAAATATAGATATATACCGGCAGCTTCAGCAGCAGGGAATGCCTCTGGTTTTCATGGATACTTATTATGATGGAATTCAGGAACCTGTCTGTGTCGGGATGGATGACTATCATGGGACTCTGCAGCTGACCAGGTATCTTCAGAAAAAGGGTTATCAGCACATTGCTGCTTTCTTTAAAGAAGATACAAAAGCCGGACACGTCCGATATCAGGCATATATTGAGCAGGAGATCGCAGCCGACAGAAGTATTAAAGATGATGCAGTGACCTGGTATAACACGGAAAACGCAGAAAAAGTAATCAGCGATTCTGTGATCGAAAAGCTGAGAAACTATGATGCTGCAATCTGCTATAATGATGTACTTGCTTTTGAACTTGTCACAAAGTCATTGGAGCATGGAATCCGGGTGCCGGAGGACCTTGCAGTTGTAAGCTTTGATAATAGCCTGCAGAGCGAGGCTTCCCCGGTTAAGATTACATCAATGGAGCACCCCAAAGAACTTATGGGGAAACTGGCTGCCCAAAAACTCATCAATCTTATGAATGGAAAAACTGAAAAGAGCGTACAAATAGCGTGGACACTGGCCGAGAAAAAGAGCAGCTGACATTCAGTCCGCCGGAAAGCCCCCGATATTTCCTCAATATGCGGAAATATCGGGGATTTTTTGTATTTTTACAATTTTACATATCCAGATTTGGTGATTATTGCTCTATCCAAATCAATATTTGTGTGCTACAATTGCGCTACAATATGTACGTACTTATTATTCTGTTTTTGCTTACTTAGAGAGATATGTACGTATTTATTTACATATAGCTAATCCGTTATGAAAAAGCCGTCACGGGCTTAGGTACTCATCCGGATGAACAGAAAGGAACGATAGACATATGCTGATTGTCAACACCATGTGTAAGCTTTTGACAGCGATTCTGACAGGATTTTATGCAAATAAAAAGGGGTTTTTGCGGACGGATGCCACCAAAAGCCTGTCTTCCCTGATTATCCGGATTGCCAGTCCCTGCCTGATTATCACTTCCCTTTCCAGTGTAGGAGATGTGGATCATCAGGAAATATATCTGGTATTGCTCATCGGCTTCGCTATATATACACTGACTCCTCTTCTGTCATTTGCCTTTTCCAAACTATGGCGGATACCGGATGGAAGCTCCGGAACTTATCAGGCGATGCTGATTTTTTCCAACTGCGGCTTTATGGCTATTCCCGTATGTCAGTCTTTTTTCGGAGATTCATCCGTTTTTCTGCTGTCCATGATGAATCTTCCGTATAATCTTCTTTTCTATACATATGGAAAATATCTGCTGTCCAAAGACGGAAACCGAGGTTCTTCTTTCCATCCGCAGGAATTGATCAATCCGGGAACCATCGCTTCCTTATTGGCGATTACCATGTATTTCACCGGAATCAGATTACCTGAATTTCTCAGTGAGTCCGTGGAATTTTTAGGAGCTGTTACGACTCCCCTTTCTATGGTATGTATTGGAAGTTCCATGGCGGATTACTCCCTGAAGGAAGTTCTTCATGAAAAAACACTTTACTGGATTTCCATCTGCAGGCTGATTCTCTATCCGGCAGTTACTTACCTTGTACTGTCCGCGTTCATTCAGGATATCAGGCTGGTTCAGATCGCCACCATTGTCATGGGAATGCCGGTCGGTTCTATGGTAGTTATGGGGGCAGCGGAATTCCAGGGGAATATGAAAGCTGCATCCGGAGGTGTAGCATTAACAACACTGTTATCAATAGTGACAATACCTGTCATGGCGGTCGTGATGGGTATCTCATAGTCAAAACCCCCGAGGCAGTCACTGAGCACTGCTTTGCAGGAATATAATTATGGAGGGATGAAAAAATGATTTATTATGTATCAGCCAGAGCTGCACGAAGTGGAAACGGAACGCAAAACAGTCCGTTCAAAACAATTAATGAAGCGGCACAGACTGCGGCTGCTGGAGACGAAGTGGTCGTTGCGCCCGGTATATACAGGGAGTATGTCAATCCCAAAAATGGAGGTACGGAACAGCTTCCCATCGTGTATCGTTCCGAAGAACCTGGGCAGGCCGTCATCACGGGTGCGGAACAGGTAAAAAACTGGAAATTATACGAGGGAACGGTATGGGTTGCGCGCATTCCCAACGGGATTTTCGGTGATTACAATCCGTACACAACACTGATCAGCGGAGACTGGTATTACAGCGAAATTCCGCTTCATACCGGCGAAGTATATCTCAACGGAAAGTCCATGTATGAGACAGACCGTCTGGAGGATGTACTGAATCCTACTGTCTATGAAAGCTCCTGGGAACCGGAGTTCAGCGTATACAAATGGTATACAAAACAGCAGGACGGATTCACAGTCATCTATGCAAACTTTCATGGCTCTGACCCGAACGAACACAATGTGGAGATCAATGTCCGCCGTAACTGCTTTTACCCGGACAAGACGGGCGTCAGCTATATTACCGTTTCCGGATTTACCATCCGGCAGGCTGCGACCACATGGGCGCCGCCGACCGCATATCAGGATGGTATGATCGGACCGCACTGGAGCAAGGGATGGGTGATTGAGGACTGTGAAATCAGCGACTCCAAATGCTGCGGAATTACCCTTGGAAAATATCTGCAGCCCAACAATGAAAACAAATGGTCACTGAAGCGTTTGAAGCATGGAACGCAGACTGAGCGCGACGCGATCTGCCAGGCACAGCTCGAAGGCTGGACAAAGGAAAATATCGGTTCTCATATTGTCCGCAGATGCCATATTTATAATTGTGAGCAGACAGGCATCGTAGGCCATCTTGGCGGCGTATTCTCGCTCATCGAGGATAACCATATTCACCATATTAACACAAAGCAGCAGCTTGCAGGCGCTGAAATCGGCGGAATCAAGATGCACGCAGCGATTGATACTGTATTCAGGAGAAATCACATCCATCACTGCACCCGCGGCATCTGGCTTGACTGGCAGACGCAGGGAACCCGCGTGACGCAGAATCTGCTCCACGACAATATCATACCGGAAGGTGTAAAAATTCTGACCCCGATCGGAGTCGGAGAAGATCTGTTTATTGAAGTAAGTCATGGCCCGTCGCTCGTCGACAATAATATTTTCCTGACCTGCTATGCATCCCGCCTTGCAACCCAGGGGGTAGCATACGTACATAATCTGATATGCGGTTCTTTCACCAGCGTGGGACAGGGAACCGATAACGGCACTGCCGGAACCGGACCGAGATATACCCCGTATCATGTTCCCCACAGGACGGAGGTTGCAGGGTTCATGACATTCCTTCACGGAGATGACCGCTTCTACAACAACATCTTCGTCCAGAGCGACATCCCGGAGAGTATCCGGAATTACTGGAAAACAACTGCTCATGAAACCAATGACATCGCAGGAACAGTTCCATTTAACGGTTATCCAACCGAGGAAGAATATATCGCCCAGTTCTTCCGTGAGGGCGATGTAGGTGGAAAAGAAGACCGCAGCAAATATTATACAAAGCTTCCGGTGTATACAGGCGGCAATGTGTTCTGCAACGGCGCAAAGCCATGCGAGAAGGAAGTAAATTATCAGGTAGTGGACGAAAGGATCCATGTTTCTCTGGAAAAGAGAGATGGAAAATATTATCTGGACACAAACCTGTTTGACTTAATTCCGGAATTCGAGACGTCATTTATCTCCACAGAGACACTTGGAGAAGCCTTCGAGCCGGAACAGAAATTCGAGAATCCGGATGGAAGCCCGATTTTCTTCGACCGCGACTACTGGGATGAGAAACGTGGAATCAATCCCATGCCCGGACCTTTTGAGAATGCCGGTGAACTGAAGAGACCGCTCTGGCCGTAACATCAGGCAAGCCCTGACATGTGTCATATGACTGCATGTCAGGGCTTTTATTGTAACCATTCAGCTTCGCTTCCCATTCTTCACCGCTGGCGCGATGGAAAGTCCAGGTGCATAGAACGGAATCAGAGTCGCCTGAAGCGCATGGTAAAGGTCTGATTTGCCCGGCCATACCGTGCCTATCACCTGATTCTTCTGATTCAGCTGGTGGAACCAGGAACCATTGACGTGATCCAGTACCTTCTCATCCAGATACTGCATAAACTGCGCATAATATTCCGCATACTCCTGCTTTCCGGTCACATGATAGAGAGAGGCAGACGTATTGATTGCTTCCGCAAGCGTCCAGTGCATTCTGTCATGCACCACCGGCCTGCCCTCCCAGTCTGTCGTATATACAATCCCCGGAGCTCCGTCTGCATTCCATGCATCTGAGACCGCACGGTTAAACAGATTCTCGGAAATCCCGATATATTTAGACGCTGCTTCCCGGTCTTCCGGATAAGCAGAAAGTGCCCACTGCAGAATCAGACGTGCCCATTCGATCCCATGCCCCGGTGTCGCACCGTAAGGCTTGAACTGATCATCCGGCTTGTCCTTATTGCAATCCAGATCAGCGACCCAGTCCTTCGTAAAATGCTCCGGAATTCTCCAGTCATTCGCAGCAGCCCAGCCGACCACATGATCAATGATGCGTCCTGCTCTCACACGGTATTTCTCATCCCCTGTGACATCCGCCGCTGCCAGAAACGCCTCAACTGTGTGCATATTGGCATTCAGCCCACGGTAGTCATCCAGCACGGTAAACTCCGTGTTCCACGTATCGCAGGAAAGCCCCTCCTCTTCATTCCAGAATCGGAGATCATACAGCTCCAGCGCCTCATCCAGCAATTCCTTAGCCCCCGGCCTGCCGGCAAGTGCCGCAGAGGATGCGGCCAGAATCACAAAAGCGTGGGCATAACACTGCTTATTCGGCACAATCTGTCCATCTGCCGTCAGTCCAGCGTACCATCCTCCGTTTTCCTTATCGTGCAGCTCTCCTTTCAGTCCCTTCAATCCCGCATCAATCAGCGCTTCGCTTCCCGGATGCCCCAGAAAGCTGCCGAGACTGTACACATGCACCATACGGCTCGTGATCCATGTCTCACGGTTCCGTTCCGTCCACGGAGTACCATCGTCCCCGAGATAATAAGAACTGCCTCCCGGTGCCGGGAATCTATGCCCGAAGTTCAGCAGTCCCTCACGGACTTCCCCCAGAAACAGTTCGTTTTCTTTCGTATCGATCTGATACTTTCTGTTCATTTCACTCATTTCATTCCCCTTCTCCGCGGTTCTGCCGCGGCCAAATACTACTCTTTTGCATTTTTTAGCAGAACTCCCGCTTTTAGATGGAGTTCTCGTGGTATCTTATAGAAATCCCATTTTCTGAAACAGTATAGCACATTATCCTCAAATATGTTTAAAAACTTTAAAGCTTCGGAAACAACGGCTCCTACCTTATCCTGCCACAGTAATTCCCTCTCTCTGTTCTATCTCAAGCAGATAAATTTACTATAATGCGTTCATTTTATAATCCAAATCGCCAATCAAATAATTTCTTTTGTATGTGCATGAACATGTTTTAGCATCAAATAATGCCACATTATAGGCATCTCTATCAAAAGTACTTATGTACTTTACGCCATCATAACCCAAATATTTTGCAAAATCACTTATATATTGGGTAGGTAAATAATCCAGATCACTATCCCTTTTGCTAACAGGTTTCGCAAGATCTTTTTCTATATTGCGAAGATGCTTTTCATTAATCAAAAATTTCACCTTATCTGTTGCAGCATAGAATGGGGAATTATGAGTGATGACACTTAAATCTACTACTTTTAAATCCCGTTTGACTTTAAACGTAGCTATGGTAACAAAATCAAAGGCTCCGGCTCGTATTTCCTTTATGGTTGTTTTTCTCTTATTCGCTAAATATAAGCAACTAATTCCTTTCGAGTTTGCTCGTCCTGCAGACGCTATATCATCTGGGGGAGCTCCCATTTCTCCGATATTATACCCCTTTTCATCTTTCGCCACTCGTGCTCTGTATAATTTAGTTCCCTGAGGAATTATAGAAACAGTGTCTCTCAGGATTTCTGCTAAAATTTCCAAATTAATGTATCTCGCATGAAATCGATTTTCATTACGCAAATACTTTCTAAAATCATCCCACTGATATTTTCCCAAAACAGAATTCTGTTCCAGATAAGTTTCATCGTATAAATTGGAGATTCCAACCTTTTGTGACAAAAGCCGTTCATCCAAATCCATTGATGTTTCAACGAGATTTTCTACAATAATTCTGATTCTGTCTAAATCAACATTAAATATATTCCAATCATCTTTAATATGTTGTTCAATACTCTGTTTTGCGCTATCCGGAAAGTTATCATCCAATTCGTCTTCAGGATTATATATTTCGATTATAGATATTAATAATTCTTCAAAATCTGACTCGCCTAAATTTGAATCACTATCATAAATCCATGTTTCTTTTGCGCCGCAAAGCGGGCATATTCCTTTGTGATTAAGAGACTCTATGGATGCTTTTATTTCTAAATCCTTAAAGCATTCCGCACAACAAATCATTCTTTGTCCTCCAAGAATTTTCCCATCAATTCCACATGGTGCATTAATGAAAACTTTTTAATCACTCCTAACCCCGGGAAACGCCCATTCTCATAATAATTTATTAGACTTATTAAGCCTTTCGTACACTTAACCTGATCTATTTTCTCCCACTGAACAAGTTTTTCCATTGCTTCTTCAAATTTCCT
>JAUNGL010000008.1 GCA_030524665.1 Lachnospiraceae bacterium
TCACGGGGTAGCTGTTCCGCGAGGTGTTCAGGTGCGGTTTCGCACCTGAATCCCGTGTTTTGCGGCGCGAAATCGCATGAAATGCGATTTCTGTGCATCGCGAAGCGTCGTTGCTGGTCAGACGGCTGCCATTTCGGCAGACGTGTGAACAGTAACCGATTTTCTGCATTGTCTCTGCATAGACTTCATTTTCAAGTGCCTTCACACAGAATTCAAACGCTTCTTCTATCATCTCTGATTTCTGAGAGATGACAAACACATATTCCAGCTCCTTCTCTTCCAGGATCCCATACATCAGTCCTCTTGGTTTTCCATCTACATCCACGATCTCAAGATTTTCTCTGCCTTCTGCCAGCGGGGTCAGCTCCGTATACCAAGAAGCGAGAAGCGTATCCAGATAATTCGTGGTCAAAATGATATCAATTCCTGCCGATGCTCTCTGCATAAAATGAGCCTGTGTCGAAACTCCTACAGTTCCACTGGACAAAGGAACCAGTTGAACCCAGATCTCTTCTCCGGAATATGTTTCTGCCGTATTCTGCATCCACTGATAAACTGGATGTTCTTCTCCCATGCCGAGATCGTCAAACGCAACCGTCAATACTCTCATTTCCTTTTGTATCACTGCCTCATCTGTCACTGCCCGGCCATCCGTTTCTGTATCTTTCAGCTGTTCCTGCTCCGAAGCAGCCGCTGCCTTATCCGAAGTCCCGCAAAATACCGCATCCGTCACTGCTTTTTGTGTACACTCCTGAAATTCTTTACTGATCTTACTGCTGGAAGTTATTTTCCTGGCTCTCTCTGCATAATCAGGCTGCAATGCTTCCTCTGCCAGATCAGACGTATATACCAGCTGTGATTTCCAATACTCCCGTCCTCCTGCCGCCGGCAGATCACTCATGACGCACGGCCTGTTCGCAGAGAAGCCCTGAAATGCCCGCAACACTGCCCTCGCCTCCGCAGGCCATACAGTATTGGCATTGACTGCCACAGACTGTGTAATCACAGCACGTATTTCTCCGTCCCATGACGGTACACTCAAAAAAGCGACCTCATCTTCTTCAAACAGTGCAAAATTCTGTGCCGTCTTTGACTTGGCCAAAAAGCCGCTTCCACCAAGCAGGGCTTCTCCGGAAGAAAGCGCTTCATACGGTCCCCAAAAGCAGTCTGCATCACCGGACAGCTTCCGTATTCTGCCAAGCAGCTCTCTCAGCTCCTTTACTTCTTCTGTTTCCTCTGTCAGGCCCTGAGGCAGACAGTTCTGCTCCAACCAGTCCACTGCTGCACGGTCCTCAAACACCAGTTTCCCGCTCTTTTCAGCCGCTGCCAGCAATGCTTCTGCAAAATTCTTCAGATCGCCATACTCCTCCGTATTCAATCCGGCTTCCGTCAGCTCTCCCTGCAGTCCGAACACCACCGGGCACTGGATGGATAAGGGCAAAATATACTGTTTTCCATCCTTCTGCCCTGCTTGCAGTGTCCCGGGCAGGTATGATGGGTTCATTCTTAAATACCGTTCTGTCATCCCCTCCAGTTCCATCAAATAACTCGATTCCATCAGAGATACCGGATCAATACCGTTTGCCTGATCCATAAAAATCAAATCCGGACCGCTCCCTGATGCCAGCTCCGCTTCCAGTTCTGCCTGATACTGCTCTGCTGACAGGTAGCTCTTATCCACCAGATTCCAGGAGACCTCCGGAAACTCCGCCTCATATTTCGTTCCGACATTGCTTTCCGATCCACCCACATAATCGCTTAGAGCCATACGGACAATATACTCACTGTCTGAGTCTACCCATATCGTAAGCTCCGGCGTTTCCTGTGATCCTGCCGCTGTTACAAAACTGCCTGTACAGACCATGGCAGTCAGCAAAAAAGCGTTCTTTATGTACCGATATCTTTTTATTTTAGCTTTCCTCCTTCTTCTGGTTGCCTGAGTTTGACTTGATCCCCTCCGGTGTCCTGAAATTTATATATCGAACTGTCATATATAGAAAGACTGGCGCAACGAAAAAAAGGTTGCAAAATGCAGCCTTTTTCTCGTTTCAAGCTATGCCGTCAGGGCACAAATAATGCATAAATAACGATTTCATTCACACTTTTTTGTGAACAGTCCAGCCTTATCGAAGTACTTCCAGAGGCAAATCCTCCTGACTCATTCATTTGAGGAAGAATCGGTCTCTTTCTGCGAAGCGCTTTTCTGCTGATACAACCTCACTTATTTCAGATTTTTCCACAGATTTGTTCTGTCAATGCAGATTTCTTCCTGTGTAGATAACAGAAGAAGACGGCATCCATGCGGCGGAAGCTCCACAACCAGTCTTCCCTTCCACAGTTCTTCCCTCTCTCCCGTATCAAACCGGAAGGCTTTCCATTCTCCGGAAAAACCGAGTTCTTCCAATGTATACGTCTCTTTCAGGGATTCTTCGGTCCGGTTCAGGATGTAGACCAGTCCCTTTCCGCCCTCTTTGTGGATCATGACGATTTCCGGGCGCTCTTCGGAGAGGAACGGCAGCGAAGGCTTCCTTCTGCTCTCATCCGGCTGGATAAAGCGGAACAGCTCCCGCCGCTCCTCCGCCAACAGATGCAGTGGATCTGATGTATAAATGCAGCTCCCTGACACCGCAGCAAGCAGCGCAAGGCTGTGAATTTCGCGCTCGTCTAATCGGATATGGAAATCCCGGAGCATGACGGAATCCGGATCGGTCTGATAATAGTTGTGGTTCGCATAATTATTTTCGGTCAGGCACCTCAGCAGGTTCTGCGGACCGAAATCTCCATCCCAGCTTGAGCCTATATCACCACCGATTCGCATTCCATCCGCATATCCGACAAAGGGCAGAAACGGAGCTGTACATCCCTGCCAGTAACTTTCCTCCCCGATCGCTTCGCGGACTACCTGCAGAAAATCACGGAAGTATTCTACCGATGTCTTTCCCGGCGTATAACGCCTGACACGACTGCTGTCCTGCAATCCCCACATCATAAAATCCGTTTTGAACATCACTGCACCCCACCTGCGCAGTGTCGCAAATATATTTCGCAGATATTCCATTGCATCTGGGTGCGAAGTATCCAGAACATAATATTCCTCATCCTGATACCCCCACGGTTTGGGCTCATTATCTGTAATCCATGGACGCAGCGGAAACCCATCACAATCATACAGAATCCAGTCCGGATGTTCCTGATACAACCGGCTTCGGTTTCCCACCATAAACGGCCCCAGCCAGATTCCCGGCTGGCAGCCTGCTTCCCTGATCTCCCTGAAGGCGGTCTCCAACCCTTCCTGAAATCTCTCATTCATAATCAGCCAATCACCCGCTGAAGCAAAGCTCCCTGCATCAATTTGAAAATACCGGATGGGAATCTGGGGCTTGAACTGTTTCAATCCGGCCAGATATTCTCTCATCTGAGCCATATCAAAATTGTGGTAGCAATAGTACCAGGAGCCCCAGTGATATGCTGGAGGCATACATAGTCTCGCATTCATATTTTTCCCTATTTCCGCAGCGGCCTGTTCCAGTCCTTCTTCGACCGTGTCAGTCACAAGGAGCTTCACCGGAGCAAACGCCACCTGTTCCCCATTGGTCTTCTCCAGTCTTGCACCGCAGGAGAGCTTTAACTCTGTTTCCCCGCTTCCTCCTGCTCCGGCACAGGGCTCCAGTTCAAATATGGTCGCATATCGATCATGCATCACAGAATATATCGTAAGCGCGCAGGTTCCATAGTCCAGAACACACAGCCCATAGCTCCTGATTTTTCCCTTTTCCACCAGACTTTCTAATAAATAATAACCGCTATCTCCGCACATCCTCTCCGCCGCCTGATAAACTCCCTTTACCTTAATCCCAGCCTGATACAAAAAGAAAAACGTATGTATCTTTCTCTGCCAATTCCGCAATTCAAACAGCAGCTCTACACTCTTTTCTGTCTCCGCTCCTATGCTTCCGTATATCTCTCCATCCGCAGTTTTCCAAAAAACTTCTTCTTCTGTCCGTATCATCTCCTGCACATGAATACTGCAGCCGTCAATCCCCGGATACATATTCTGAATCAGACCAGTTTCCTCATCACTGACGGAAATACTCCCGTCCATTCCAATCATGCCTCTCATTTTTATTCCCTCCTATCCCTTGATTCCCGAAAAGGTGATGCCCTCGATAAAATACCTTTGTGCTATGAAGTACACTGTAATCATCGGCAGGGTGATCACAGTAGCCAGCGCCATCAAAAGATTCCATTCACTGTTGTGCTGCCCCATAAAATTCTGCAGAGCCAAAGAAACTGTTTTCAGGTTCTTCTTATCCAGATACAGCAGCGGTCCCATAAAGTCATTCCAGGTTCCCATAAAAGTAAATACCCCTACCGTGCACATGACAGGTTTGGACATTGGAAGAATTATCTTCCAGTAAATTGTAAAATAATTTGCGCCATCCACCAACGCCGCTTCATCATAATCCTTTGGTATCCCGGCATAAAACTGTCTGACCAGAAATACATTGAATGCATTCCCGAAAAAGCAAGGCAGCGTCAGCGGAATGAACGTATTGTACGCGCCTACCCGCTGCCAGATAAGAAACTGCGGAATCATCAATACAGTCTGTGGAATCATCATCGTCGACAGCAGCAATGCAAACCAGATATTTCGCCCTCTGAATTTCAGCCGTGCAAACCCAAACGCAATGAAACTGGAGCTCAGAATACTCCCCGCCATATTGATCAGCACAATAACGACCGAGTTCAGAAAATACCTTGCAAATGGCGCCCGTGCAAATGCATCCCTGAAATTGTCTAAATTCACATGTGATGGCAGCCATTGTATCGGGACAGTCATGATCTCACGCTTGCTCATGAAGGAACTGCGCACCATCCAGTAAAACGGAAACAACATCATCAACGAAAACACGATCAGCAAAAGATAGGCTATGAGTTTTTTTCTGTTCTTCTTTTTCATCGTCATTCTCCATTCTCATAAATCACCCATCGGTCAGATGACTTGAACACAATCGCAGTCAAGGCTGCAATGATTACAAATAAAACCCATGACATAGCCGCCGAATATCCCATTCTCGACTGTTTAAAAGCGGTTCGATAGACAAGAAGGGAATAAAAGAGACTCGCATTGGCAGGGCCACCGTCGGTCATAATGTAGGATTGCGTGAATGTCTGCATACTGTTGATGATTGCCATAACGAAATTGTAAAATATGATCGGGGTCATCAATGGTACTGTAATGCTCTTAAATCTGGCAAGCCCGCCGGCCCCATCCAGTTCTGCCGCTTCATATAGTTCCCTCGATATTCCCTGCAGTCCCGCCAGATAGATCACAACTGTATTTCCTGCCGCCCAGACTGCCATTACTGCAAGTGCTGGAATGACCTCTCTGGGACTGAATATAAAGTCATGTGTTCTTCCGCCAAACATTCGGATTATACTGTTCAGCAGTCCATACATTGGATTATACAGATACATCCAGATTGCAGAACTGGCTACTACCGGTACGATTGACGGAATATAAAATATAGTGCGAAATACCGACATTCCCTTTACCCTCGTATTCAACAGCACCGCAATTAATAACGGAATGCAGGTCACCAGCGGAACACTTAACAATGTGTAGTACAAGGTCACCTGAAGTGCCTTAAAAACGAGAGGTTCCTGCAGCAGCTCCACATAATTTTTTAATCCTGCAAACACCTTTGGGGTAATCACATCCCAATCTGTAAAACTGATTCCCAGACTGAAGAGCATCGGCCCGAAGTTGAAGCAGAACAGCCCGATAATTGCCGGTCCAATAAAAAAATATCCCCATCTCGACTGTGTTTTTTCTTTCGCTGTCCTCTTTTTTGGCTTCATATGGTCTCTTACCTCCATCTTTCGTCCTGTATTTGGGTGCAAAAAAAGCCCGGCCTAACATGACCTTAAGCCAGGCTTTTTATATTTATTTCCAGTACCCTTCTATCACATCTGAAAGATCCAGAGGTGTGAGAGCTTCCTCCGCCGTCATCTCGTTAAGCCATACATTGTCAAGTGCCGGTACAACCATATTATCCATAATAGTCGGGAAATTCTTTACGCGTACATTATCACCCAGTACCGTCGTATCAGCCTGAAGAATACTCTTGATAGCGGTACAGATGTCCGTGGCATCCAGTCTGGAATAGGTGGATATCCACTTCTCTTCATTCTCTCCTCCGTCAAATACCGCCAGCGTGTGTGGAAATCCTCCCAAAGATACATCGTCATGATCAATCGCTGTCTGTATCGAATTATTGTAATTCGTAAAATACTGATAAAATTCGAAAACCTCCGCGCGATCGGCTGCTTCCGGAGACATACAGAGTCCGGTAGCCCAACTTATATTGGCAGCCTGACGAAATGCCGGAATTGTAGCCACTCCAACATCAAATCCTTCGCTTGTATAATCACTGAGTGACCATCCTCCACCGATCACCATGGCAACCTGCCCATTCATCAGCATCGTAGGCTCATCTGAAAATGCCCCAGCTGCCATCGCTTTTGACGGGGCACAGTGAATCTTATTTCCGAGATCAGCGATACTCTGTATCACTTCAATTCCAGCCTCCTGACCGATTCCAAATTCTGTACCGTCCTCATTCAGAACCCCTGTACCGTTCGTATGAAGCAACGCGATAAATCTGGCCCAGTCCGTCGGCATCATGGTTCCATAGACTACGATATCATCCGGGTCAAAATCAGTGTCATCCGGACTGTTTCCTTTTCTGTCCTTTGTCATCTTTTTCGCTGCATTCACAAATTCTTCCCACGTCCATGGATCCGATGCATCCAGTGAAGGAAACTCAATTCCGCTCTCCCTCAATAATTCTTTGTTATAATACAGCAACATGGTTGTACAGTTATAACTTACCGTCCATATATGCCCGTCAGATGAAAAAATCGTTGGTTCAATCGCCACATCAGATGGATTGATACCTGCCGCCTCGTACAGCGGCGCCAGGTCGAGAATTGCTCCTTTCTCGCCCCACTCAAATACATTTCCCTCTGGGAGATTAAAAATATCCGGCAGACTATTCGCCGCTGCCATTGTATTCATCTTGCTCAGATACTCTGCATATGGAATATAGTTCTCTTCAATATCCACATCCGGATGCTCTTTCTCATACTGTGCCACCATCGCCCGGTCAAATTCCTGTTCCGCTCCATCCGCCCACATATAGAACGTAACCACTTTTTTCTCTGAATTTCCTTCCGCCTTACACATAAGTGTTCCAGTTCCAACTGCAGAACCTGTCATGCATACTGCTGTCAATAAAGCCACCATTCTTTTTTTCATAAAGCACTTTCTCCTTTCATTCCTGTTTTGTTTTCTGATAGCTTTATTATATTTGCCGGTCCGCTTTCATTCTAGCACAATACTATTGACTATTTAGCACAATATTATCCGCAGGAATTCCGGTATTCTCTGGGTGAAACACCATATACTTTCCGGAAGCTCCTTGCAAAATAATTCTGATCATTGTATCCGACCATCTGCGCAATCTCCAGAATTGAATAATCCGATGTCTCCAACAGCTCCTTCGACTTTCTCAGCCTAATATCCTCTAGGTATTGCATGACAGTACAGTTTTTTTTCTCCTTAAATCTCCTGGCCAGATACGTCGGCACTACAAAAAACTCATCTGCCAGATTCTTGAGGCTGATTTCTTCCCGATAATTCCGTTCCATATACTGTACGGTTCTATCCACAAGATCGCATCTGGATGAAATAAGCAGCATTTTCTGATTCAACTCAGCAGCATAATCTACCAGACCTTTCATTAAATCCTTTCTGGTCTTGTATGCAGACACGGCAAACGGAAAAAGCTCCTGCCGTATCTGTGCCGGAAGCGGCAGACCATACTTCATATATTTATTTGCCATGACCATAACCATAGACTGATAAACCTGCTTCAGAAGATGTGCGTACCTGACATCCGCAAAAACCCGATTCAGGACGGAACTGATGCAGTCCTTATATTTATTCTCTCTGGCATTCTCCAGCGCCGCACTAAACGCACTGTAAGAAATACTGAGTTTCTGATTTTCCATCTCCCTAAGCCTCATCACCCGCTCATCCACATGGTAAAAACGCAGATTCAGCATATCCTCAAACCGGGCGATCAATTCCTCTGGATTCTGATATTTTCCACTGAAATATATAATCTGTGATGCCTCCCGGAAGTTCTCACTTTCGCCGATCTGACAGATCTCTTTCCCGTTCATTATCTGGTTCTCCCTGAACAAAAGAAGGATATCCGGCACCTCATTACCAAATGCTACAGCCTGCCAGTCTGATTTCTGATCCGCCATCCCGCCATCTTCGGTGAAAACATCATGTGAGGGAATACCTGTCCGTTTTTTCAGTGTTTTCAGGAATATTCCGGTCTCTCTCACCGCCTGCTGCTTTCTGACCAGCAAACATGTTCCGCAAAATACATCTTTGATTCCGCTTTCCAGAAAATCTGACCAAAGCCAGACGTCCGTTTTTTCCTCCTGTCCCGCTTTTGTCCGGTCCGTTTCCAACTGCTGATACACCTCCCGAATCATTTCGTTGAATTCCTGCTGCAAGATCGTTTTTTTGATATAATTTACGACTCCCAGACGAATCGCTCTCTTCATATATGCAAAATCGTCATACCCGCTGATAATCACAAAGCGTGTCTTTGTATCACTGTCCTGTTTTTTCACTCTCTCGATGAAATCCAGGCCGTCAATCATCGGCATATTGATGTCCACAAAAAAGAGATCCGGCCGCTGCTCTTCGTAGATCATTTGGGCTTCCAGGCCATTTACTGCTGTTCCGGCAATCTCGAACTCGATCTGGCAATTTGCGATTCTCTGTATGATGCTTTTCTGCACATAAATCTCATCATCTGCTATACATACACGATACATTTCAATCCCTCGCCTTCCATACTGCCTCGATCGGCATTTCCAGTTCAATCCTCATCCCATATCCTGCATTCGTTACTATTATGACTGAAAGTCCGTCACCGTATTCCAGATACAGCCTCTGCACCACATTTCTGAGACCGATATGCGTGGATTCCGGCAGCTTTTCCATCGGATTTTGATAGATTTTTTCCAGTTCCTGATTTAATTCTTTCAGCTGACTCTCTTCCATACCGCTTCCATTATCCATCACTTCCATATGTACACGTTCTCCTCGTCTGGAAGCGCTGATCGAAATACAGCACTCGCTAGTCTTATAGCGGAATCCATGGCGGATGGAGTTTTCAACCAGAGGCTGCAGAATCATTTTCATAAACGTGATACCGGACAATTCTTCATCTACGTCAAAATAGACCTCCAGATCATTCAGTTTATATTTCACAATCAGCAGATACTGCCGGGTATACTCCAGTTCTTCCTGAAGTGTAATCCACTTGTCCTGTCTCAGATTGTAGCGGTAAAGCTGCCCGAGCGTCTCACAAACCTTCATCGCTTCCTGTTCCTGCCTGTTTAGAATCAGACCATTGATGATCTCCAGCGTGTTGAACAGAAAGTGGGGATTAATCTGACTCTCCAGAATCTTAATCTCTGCTTCCTTCTGGAGTTCCGTCATTGTTTTGTTTTTCTCTATAAGATCAAACAACGAAGAGGACATATCGTTATATCCTCCGATCAATTCCCCTAACTCGTCATTGTACGGATTCGGGAGCAAAATACCAAGATGATTATTCTTGATCTTCACCATTGCCCGCGCACACTTCAGAATGGGCGTCGTCAGATATTTGGATACGGCAATCGCTCCGACAGTCAGGAGGATTCCTGTCAGGAGCAGAACCGCGGCAAATACACCTGGAAACAATGGATTGTCCAGATTCTGAGCATTTTTATCGAACACAGTGACCAGTTTCCATTCAAAGAAATCCGTTGCAAGTGTATTTTCGGCTGCAAAATAACTCCGGCCCACTTTCGCTGCCTCCTCAGACAAATTACCAATATCCGCGTTGTCCGGCAGCCCAGGAGTGATCATGCGCCCATCCGGGCATTCCAGTGCAAAATACATTCCCTCATATTCTGAATTCAGGAGCTCCCTGAGATTTTTCTCCGGTATCGTAATTACAAAAAATCCCGTCATATCCAGTGTATTGTAATCATGAATCACGTAGTACAGCGTCATGTTCCATTCCGGATGCTTCCGATAGATTCCCTTGCCGTCCCCTTCCTCTGCTTCCATGTATTTTCCGCTACGAAGCAATGTCTCATACCACTCTTTTTCTGTAATATCCACGTTGTAATCCAGACGGTAGCTGTCCGTGCTTGTCACACGGGTGCCGTTCAATGCAATCACCGCAAACTGATTCTCTTCATACAGCGTGCTGAGGCTTCCCAGAAAATTATGGGCATTATCCTGCAGCTCCTGACGGCGCTGCGTGTACACCCCATTCTGACAGATATCCTGCATCCAGTTGCTGTATGCAATATTGTAAGTCAGATTGTTTATGCCGTCAAAGTAACTCTCCAGCATATCCAGCTTCTCATTTTTCACGCTTTCCACATGGCTGACCGCAGCACTGTACCGAAAATAATACTGTGCGATGCCAAATGCAAAAGCAGAAATCAGAAAAGTCACTCCAAAAATAAGCATGGCAAACAGGATCTCTTTTTTCTGAAGTCCCGTTCTTCGAAAGGATGTGATTGTTTTTTCTTTTAGTTGTCTCAGCACGTCAATACCTCTTGATTCTTCAGTCTCTCTGTCTATCCGTATCATGACTCATTTTTTATCATACCATATCCGCCATTTTTTATAAACCAAACCGTCATGCACCGCAACAGCGCACCACCATAAATGAAAGGGTTTTAGGGCGCATTCGGCATCTCTGAATGCATGCCTCCTGATCGGCGGCGGAACCTTCATAGTAAAAAGGGCTGCCACAATCAGCAGCAGCCCGGTTACTGTTTGCGGGCCGCAGGGCCTTGGAACAGTCATACCCATTCTACTCTTCAATTTTCACCGTACATACCACCTGCTTCCATTCCGGGCGCAGTTCCTGTTCCGGCTGCATATCAAATACCGGCATTCCAAGCACATTCCAATGCACCCGGCGGATTGCCGAATTTCTTGGATTCTTTTCCTCCATCTCCTCGGGATTGCGGCTGTTCAGGGGCAAAGGCCGATAGTGGAGCACCATCAGATCATCGCCGCTTCCGTCCGGCGCTTTCACAAAATTGTTGTGTCCCGGTCCATATTGCCCCGGCACACTTTCTTTCACAAGCACCGGATAGGGCAGTTCCATCCAGCTTTCAGCCTTCAGCAAATCACTGCCGCGACGCGCCTTCAAAAGCCCCACGCAGTAAAGTGTGCCGATACTTGAGCCCGAAAAAGTCACAAACAGATCTTCCCCGTGTGCCAGCAAATAGGGGCCTTCATTGATCTCATTCTCAATCCGGTCCCAGCCGTATTTCGGCCTGCAGATACACACTGGCTCACTCGTCAGCTTCCAGGGCTGTTCCGGATCAATCGAAGCAATACACAGATTTGCATCTGCATTCCTTCCAAATTCATTCGTCTCATATCCCTGCTTCGCCAGAATTCTGTTTGACCACATAACATACCATATCCCGTCGATGCAAAAACAGGTCATATCAAGTGTGATTCCTTCCTCATTCAGGAGGCTGCCGTCCTGTTTGATGCAATAAACCGGCTCGCTCCAATTCTCCGGATTCTCCGGCTCTCCATTGCATTCCAGTACACAGGACTTGACCGTATACCACTTTCCCTGCAATCCGACTGTCGTAAACAAAAACAGTTTCCCATTGATTTCATGGAATTCCGGTGCCCACATACATCCTGCTTCCGGCTGATCCTCCGGCAGTGTATAGATGACCTGCGGTTCTGCCGTCGAAAGCCCTTCCAGTGTTCTGGCCGACCGAATGGTCACATTTCTTTCTCCTGACCAGGTCATCAGATAACGCCCTCTATATTTGACAATGGACGGATCCCCGGTTCTTTCGGTAAACGGTACCGGATACTTTCTCTGTCTCACAGTTCCTCCGACCTGGTACTCACCGGCTTCTCTCGTATCCATCCTGGCAATGGCATCAGCATCCCAGTCCACTTCCATCTCATGCACGGATCCGTCACTGTATCTGCACACTGCTTTGGGAAGCATATCCGGATGGAAGTCAGTGTTTCTTTTCACACCTACAGCCGGAATTTCAACGAAACGGTTGACAGGCGTTTCCAGCATCAGTTCCAGCCTTTCGGCTTCTCCGACAGAAATCTCCAACACATTAGACGGGATACTGTCGGCGATTCCCATATCCTGACAACAGCAAAGCTTTCTCTTAAACTCTCCTCTCTTCTCCCCGTGATATGCCTCGTTCCCGCCAGCCTCGCACATTTCAGTTACCTGTGCTCCGCTTTTCAGTTCCGCAGTCCATCCTCCAAAAGCTCCCTGCTCAGTTTCCCATTCCAGATAGTATTTCCCTTTCTCCGCATCATACTGACAGGCCGGTCTCTTCAGCTCCGCATCCGACAGCTTTATAAATCCAATCTTTCGGTAAACTGCCAGATCCTCGGTCTGATAAATCACCGCACACCCACGAAAACTGCGGTCCGGCTGATTCGCTTTTTCTCTCCGTACTGCAATCACACCTACCGTCCCATCTGCAAACCGGAACAGCCACGGTTCCAGCAGTGTTTTGGAACAGCCGGCAAGACCGCCTTCCTCCAGCTCCGCCTCCGGAAACAGGATTCCCGTATTCCAACGGAGCGGCCGGTAATTAATCCCATCATAGCTGATTGCCAGATGCATCGAGTCATTCAATTCCCTGTCACAGTCCGCACCTTTCTTTGTATAACTCAGTAAATATGCCATACTCGTCTCTCCTCCATCACAGGCTGACTCAGGTAACACGAACTTTCCCAAATCCACGCTCCAAAGCCCGTTCCTTCCATCTCTCCATCTGCTCATCTCTCGGTGATGCCTGCTCTTCCAGTCGGCCGCGCACTCCGTATCTCCGGAACCGGATCAGCTTCAGTGTAAATTCATCCAGATATTCTCTGACCATCCCGGCGATTCCGTCAATCGTCTGTTCCACATCAACCTCATGCTCCAGACAGACAATCCGGACCTCTTCCAGTTTCTGCTGCTTTGCCAGCAGACGAAGATTCTTTTTCACGATCTCATTGCTTCCGCCCGTAAGCTGCCGGAACACCTCCGGCTGCCAGGATTTGACATCCAGCATTACTTTGTCACAAAGCTTCAGAAGCTCCGGATACGATTCAAAATCCACCGTTCCATTGCTGTCGATGAAGCAGGTCAGTCCCAGCCCCTTCACCAGCCCAAAAAGCTCTGTCAGAAACTCCGGGTACAGCATACACTCTCCGCCTGAAACCGTGATTCCACGGATGAACGGGATACTCTCTTTTACCTTTTCAAAAACCTGCGTACTGCTCATATACCGGATCTTCGGCGAAGCATGAAACTCACATGTGCCGATGCAGTGGTCACACTGGACACAGATATCCGGGTGCCAGATCACGTTTTCTTCCATATTCAGCTCCAGTGCCTGCACCGGACACTCCCCCACACATTTCCCACAACCACGGCACATCTGCTGCGTCTCCGGATTGTGGCAGTAGGCACATGCAATATTGCAGGACTGCAGGAAAATGGACGTCCGGTTTCCCGGACCGTCCACAACACTCATTGGAATGATTTTATTGACAGGTACCATAGTTCTTCCTGGTATTTCCTTTTCCGTATACGCGTGTCCCATCATAATCCCGACCTTACCTTACGATCTGCCAGATGGGCACTCTTGTAAGTCGGCGCACCGAGCTGTGTCGTATTCTGCAGCACTGCCTCACCCCGGTCGAATTTCTCCATCTCGCTGCGTTTTACAAGGTATCCAGTGATGCGCACCAGATCACTGTCGGACGCATAGAAGCTGATGTATTTATCCCCGACATCAAACGCTCCCTTCACAATATCCAGCACGGCTCCCGGATTATCTCTGCCGGTCACATCAAAGGCAAAGATATCCGCACAGCCGGTCGGGAAGAATCTGTGATAGCGCGCACTGTGCTTCAGATGGTCATACATATTCTCCGGCTCATCCCCGACAGGGATACGTACGCCTGAAGTAATTCCGATATCAGAGTCAATTCCCACCTGTGCATGGAGCAGGAAATGTCCGTCCGCAACCTCTGAATAGAGTGCTGGATACTGCTTCGTAAAGTCTGAAATCACAGTCATGATATCATCTGCAAGCTGGTCTGCATCCGCATCGTGTCCATATATCTTTGTCTTATCCTCCATAAACCAGTTGGCAGCTTCTGCAAGTCCTACCACACCGAACATCGCAAGGAACTTGTCTCTCGAAATCAGCCCTTCTTTTACCAGGAAGCTGGACTCAAAGAAATTCGAGCGCTCCACGATAAACTTAATTCTCTCATTCATATAATCTGCCATGCATTTCAGGCAGTCCGGCAGGAGCTCTTTCAAAAACTGCTCTTTACTCTCCGCCGTTTTCGCCAGTCTCGGCAGCACAATCCGGCTCAGGGTATAGGAACCGCCGCCAATCGGAAGAATATTGTAACAACTAGAAATCCCGTACCGTTCATACGTATCCTTATGCATACGGTCATTGCACATCGCGGGATTCGCGCAGAACAGTGACGTATACAGCGCAAGCTCCGCAAAATCATCCGGTGTAATATCCTTGTCGTATTTCAAAGTCAGATTCGGGACTGCCTGCTGCAGCTCTTTTTCGAGCTTCAAAATGATCCGTCCGGCTCTCGTCTCCTCGGGACCGAGATTCCCGTGGCAGAAGGAATCTGTGATCGTACGGTCCAGATATCTCAGAAACAGGCGTATTTTCTTTTCTGCTTCCTCATCGGATACGCCATCCAGAAACGGCTCAATCAGCTTGTCCAGATCTCCCAGAAATACCGGATAGCTCGTAATCGAAGGAACGTGACGATACAGGATCATCAGAAAATTCAACAGCTCATCCAGGTCCTGCGGCGGATCCAGTTCCAGGAAACGGCAGCCCTGTTTCACTGCTTTCTCATAATCCGGCATGATATAGCGCGGGCGGTACGGCCCGTTCCCTTCATTTAAATTGCAGATCGCACCGATCTCCATATAATACTTCGTCTTCTCCGGAATTTCCAGTACCTCAAGCGTGTCCTCAGCCGCATGGGCAAGCGCCACAACCTTCTGTTCGTATGTCAATGCTCCTGAAGTCACAATATCCAACACATTACTCATAATATCCTCTCCTTTTCTTTCTTTTATCATTCTCTTGATCTCTCCTCAATTTGCAGCACATTAACTCTGTATCATTTTACTGCAGCGGCTTATAATTTACAGAACGATTGTAATTCTTGTCCCATCGTATGTGACTATCCAGTGAATACGGCAGTGTCACATATCCTCCTGTCCGTAGGGTATCCCTTCCTTTTCCCACGGCTGTACTCATCAGCTTTCCATTCTTCAGCTTCACCAGTGACAGACTTTCATACCCCATATGTCCCTGCATCACCATCATTCCATTTCCAAGCGGGTACGTATAAAATCCTGTATGCGCACAGAAAAAGCTTCCAACCTTCTTCGCCTTTCCATTTTTATATGTATAGACTATGGTTCTGACATCTGCCTCACACGTTCCGTATTCAACCAGAAGCTCCGGCTTTTTATCCTTATCAATATCTGTCAGAAAATATCCCCATAAGTATGGTTTTGCATTCACATTCATCTTAACCCGGTATTTTTTGACTACATTCAAATATGCCTTTTTCATTTTCCCAGGCATCTTTTTGACACATGATTCGTTCGCTTTTTCCGGCAGCTTACGAAAGTACTTCTTGGCCGTACTGTACTTACCCTTTTTGTAGCTTGAAACAGCATTCTTGTACAGAGTTGTCTTCGATGCGGCATTGACAGAAACATTCATCATCATACTCAGCAGCAGCACAAAAACAAACGTACCTATGACATTCATATACATGCCTCGCCTGTTCCGCGTTGGCATTGCCGGAAACATGCAGATCCCGCTATTCTTACTTAATTGTCTCTTCATTTACAATCTTCCTTTTTCCCTTTAAAAATTTCAGTACCACGGTATTAAATTTCTCCCACTGTTTGTTTGCAATGAAATGATCACCTTTCAGAAAAACCAGCGCGGAATTCGGCAGACTCCTGTGAATCAGCCTCGTATGCGAAGCTTTAATCATATCTCTGGTTCCTGCAATGACCAGAGTTCTCACGGAAAGCTCTGCAAGCTCCTCGGGCACAACGTTCGGATCATTTACCATCAATCCAAGCATCTCCTCCTTCTTTTTCGCATTTTTATCTTTTTTGGCAGCAATTACTGCCATACGATAGCCGATCTCAATCGGAATCTGTATGGAACGCTTTACCCCCTTTGCATTCAGGTTCGCCCCGTTCAGAATCAACTTATTCACGTGTCCCGGGTACTTCAGCGCAAATACCAGTGCGATATTCCCTCCGTCAGAAAAGCCGAGAATGTGTGCTCTGCCAATCTGATGTTCATTCATAAAGTCATGCAGATCCTCCGCAAACTGGCGGATCGTAAACGGCGCCTGACCACGCGGCGATGCACCGTGACCACGTGTGTCAATTGCAATGACACGGAAATACCTTGCGAAAAACTCGATCTGATGCGCAAAATAAGTATGATCCTCTCCATTGCCATGAAGCAGAATCAATGGTTCGCCGGAACCTTTTTCTTCATAAAATAACTGAATCGGCATAATTTCCTCCAACAAATTTTATTCCCGCGGGCAACGAACAAGTGGTCGCGCTTACATAAACATTTTTCGGTACTGTGTGCCGGTGGCACACGTTTAGCACCGACCGTGGCGAAGCGATGATGCCGCGAGGGGCAAATCCCCTGCTGCAAGTTTGATTCCCCGTTGTTTGCAGCGGAGTATTTGACTCACGGTATCATTGCCCGCTTCGCGGGTGAAAAGCACAGGCCGGATTCTCACATTCGCACAACAAAGGCCGGAACCGGCGGATGATTCGGTCTGTTGTAATACTCAGTGACCAGCACAAGATACTTCTTCGAATCAAGCTCCTTCAGAAAAGAAAGCACCGCATCACGCTCCTCAAACCCAGTATCCCCACCGCTGTAGATACAGATACTCATAAGACCTCCTGGACGCAGCCGTGATAATCCCTGCGCAATCGCTTCCAGTGTCGTCTCCGCCCTGGTCGCAATGCTGTGATCCCCCGACGGCAGATATCCGAGATTAAATACGATGCAGTCAACACTCTCCACATCGGCATACTGCTCAAGGTGACTGTGTGAGTCCAGTATCAGCTTATAATTGCGATACGGCAACTTCTGCTCCAGGCGCTCCCTCGTCCTCTGCAAAGCATCTTCCTGGATATCAAACGCCAGCACCATCCCCGCTTCTCCTGCCAGTTCACACAGGTACTGCGTATCATTTCCATTTCCCATCGTAGCATCGATACAGAACGCTCCCGGCTGCACATGCTCCCGGATCATACGTTTGCACCATGAGGTAATCTGGTATTGTCCTGCCGTTTTCTTTCGGTCCTCTATCTTCTGTCCTGTTTCCTGCTCCATTTGCTCAGAGTTTCCTTTCTTAAATCTGGTACTTTCTCAATAACAATTTAATCCTGTTTTGATTGCCAATTTTCTCATTCCGATACTACTTTTTCTGTCAAATACACATCCCAATATGGACAAAAAGTAAAGCGGACCAGATACACTTTTCAGACATATCCGTTATCCGACCAGTTATGGCTCTTGATTCTCTCGTATTCTTCCATCGTAATCGTCAATATCGTTCCATGCTTATATCCATACGGAAACGAAAATTCACTATCTGACCGCACAAATTTCCCGCTCTTCAGGCTGTCCGCCACGAAGGGAACGTATCCCTGTGCCGCTCCCGGCTTTCCATAATAATCCAGAAACAGGCACCATCTGCCGTCCTCGAGCCGTACCGCAGTCGGTGCCTCATAGACACCAGCCTCCAGCTCCTTCGTACTCTCCTCAAACGCATCCATTTTACGGTAAGGCCCAGTCACATCCTCCGCTTCCAGCAGAATCACTCTCTGCTGTATTTTCTGAGATTTCACAAACATATAATATCTTCCGTCTTCCTCATAGATCGCTGAGTCTATGACATCGTCATCATCTCCGCGATAAAGCAGTTCCGGCTTCGAAAATTGTGCGAAATCTCTGGTTCTGCTGCAATAAATCGCTTTATTACCATAATCATTGCAGCGATGTGACGATGACCAGTGGAGTATGTATTCTCTGTTCCTCTCATCATAAATAATATCTGGTGCCCAAACACATCCAAAATTTTCATCCCCGATTCTGACCAGACGCTGTTCCGACCAGTTAACCAGATCATCCGACTCCCACATCGCCAGATACTTACTGCCATTCCGTCCGATTTCTTCCCAGGAGCCGTGATACTGATTTCGCATCCCATACGCCAGACTCAAATCCGTCGCCAAAATATAAAACCTGCCGTCCTCCCTTGCCCTGATAATCGTAAAGTCGCGCACACCCCGGTCCCCATAGTACGCCCACAGGACAGGTTTTCCGCCGTTCACCTTCTCCCAATGAAATCCGTCTCTGCTCAGTCCAAAATAAACCTGTTCCCCGTCCGGTGTAGTTTTCTCCTTAAAGTGTACAAATAAGTATGCCTGCATATTATCCTCCCATCTCTGCCTTTTCTTTTTGTTCAGCCTCTTCCCGATGTCACTGATCCATCCGGGAATTGTTACAGTATTCCAAATGTAATCTGAATCTGATCAGGATAATTATAACGCATACAGACTCAATTGTAAATATGGCAGGCAAACATGCCGATATCCGTTACTGTTCACACGTCTGCCAAAATAGCATCTGTCTGACCAGCAACGACTCTTCAGGTTCCAAGGAATCCACCAGACTGCGGATGGATAACCTGTTTCTTCTGGAGGATGGCAGTTATGCACTGGTTGACTATGAAAGCAAATATCAACAGGCTGATAAGCTCAAATATATCAACTATATTGCACGGACTCTCAAAAAACTGTATGCGGAAGGGATTCATCATCCACGGCTCAGGATGATTGTACTATATACCTCAAATGTCAAAAAAGTGGAGACGAAGCTGGATGTCGACTGTCTTCATTTCAAAATTGAAAGGCGCTTGAAAGCCAACAGCAGCAGGTATTCGCATTGTCCGGGATTTTAACCTTTTCTGATAAAATCATCGATGCAGAATACGCTAAACAGATCAGGAGGTGGATTCAGATGACGAAAGTTGCCCAGATTTTTGAAAGAGAAAAAGAAGAAGCAGTGAAGTGAAAAAAGCAATTGAGGCAATGCAGGCACAAGTACAGGAAGCTGAGGATAATGCCAGACTTGATAAACGCAAAATACGTATTCTTCAATTATTAGTGAAAGGCAAACCCATTTCAGAAATAGCCGAAATCTTCCATATGAAAACACAGGATATTGTCAAAATCATTGAGGAAGACTAACTGGATTTTCTGCAGCCCCGTATAAAAAGTCCCGCAGATACCTCTCCAGGCTCTCTGCGGAACTTCTTATCAAATTATAATGATTATATCATCTCTTACAGATTCGTATACCCCATCAGATACTCATCGACTTCTCTCGCCGCCTCGCGTCCTTCACGGATCGCCCATACGACAAGTGACTGTCCTCTGTGCATATCTCCTGCGGTGAATACCTTCGGCACGCTCGATGCATACTTGCCCGGCGCGGTCTGCACGTTGGTGCGTGGATTCAGCGCTACCTGAAATGCGTCAGTGACATACTTCTGCGCTCCGAGGAAGCCTGCAGCGATCAGTACGAGGTCTGCCTTGACAATCTCTTCCGTTCCTTCGACCGGAACCATCATCATGCGGCCTGTCTTCTCGTCCTTCTGGCTCTGAAGCTTCACGAGCTTCGCCTTTACCAGTTCACCCTTCTTATTCTTGATGAACTCCGTAACGGTCGTGGTATAGATACGCGGGTCTTTTCCGAACACCGCGATAGATTCCTGCTGACCGTAATCGGTCTTGCAGATGCGCGGCCACTGCGGCCACGGATTGTTCTCTGCTCTTGTATCGGGTGCTTTCGGCATCATCTCAAGCTGCGTCACAGATGCGGCGCCGAGACGAATGGAAGTTCCGACACAGTCATTTCCGGTATCGCCGCCGCCGATGACGATGACATTCTTGCCCTTGACCGGGATGAATTTCTTGTCTGCAAAGTTGGAATCCAGCAGACTCTTAGTCGTGGCCTTCAGGAAATCTACTGCAAAGTAAATGCCCTTCGCATCACGTCCCGGGACGTTGATATCACGCGGGTTCGATGCTCCGCACGCCAGTACGACTGCATCATAATTCTGAAGAAGCTCTTCCGCCTTTACATTCTCTCCGACGTTTGCGTTCGTGATAAATTCGACGCCTTCTTCTTTCATAAGACTCAGCCTGCGGTCGATGACCTTTTTGTCGAGCTTCATATTCGGAATTCCGTAGCGGAGCAGACCGCCGATCCGGTCATTTCTTTCATAGACTGTCACACTGTGTCCGCGCTTGTTGAGCTGCATCGCAGCGGCAAGACCGGACGGACCGCTTCCTACGACTGCGACCTTCTTGCCGGTCCGGACCTCCGGCGGGCAGGCTTTTACCAGCCCTTCCGCAAATGCATTTTCAATGATAACGCGCTCATTTGCCTTCGTTGCCACCGGCTCGCTGTCCAGGTTGCAGGTACATGCTGCCTCACACAGTGCCGGGCAAACACGGGAAGTAAACTCCGGGAAGCAGTTCGTCTTCGTCAGGCGCTTGTACGCCTCCTCCCAGTTGCCGAGGTACACAAGATCGTTCCATTCCGGGCAGAGATTGTTCAGAGGACAGCCGGAAGCCATCCCTCCGATCATCATGCCTGCCTGACAGAACGGGACGCCGCATGCCATGCAGCGTGCGCCCTGAATCTGCTGTTTCTCTTTGGAAAGCGGCACATGGAATTCATTGAAATTCTGGATACGCTCCAGAGGTGCGATTTCCAGGTCGTTCTCCCTTTTATAGTCTAAAAATCCAGTTGGTTTTCCCATGATTCACACCTCCTACTCTTCGTTTCCTGCCGTAATGGCATAAAATGCTTCGATCTGAGCCTGCTCACTGCTCAGGCCCTTCTCCTCCATCTGCACGATTGCCATCTGCATCGCCTTATACTCATGCGGAATGATCTTCTTGAACTTCGGAAGATATTCTCCGAAATTGTCGAGAATCTGTTTTCCTTTTTCGGAATTCGTATATTTCACATGCTCACTGATCAGATCCTTCAGCTCAAGGACATCGTACTTGGAGGTAATCTTCTCAATCGCTACCATGTTCTTGTTGACCTTGGTATACAGATTGCTTCCCTCATCCAGCACGTAAGCGATACCGCCGCTCATACCTGCCGCAAAGTTCTTTCCAACCTTGCCGAGTACTACTGCCCGGCCGCCTGTCATGTATTCGCATCCGTGGTCTCCGACACCTTCTACGACGGTGATTGCACCTGAGTTACGTACACAGAAACGTTCACCTGCAACCCCATTGATAAATGCCTTGCCGCTCGTTGCACCGTACAGGGCTACGTTACCGACAATGATATTTTCATCCTGTGCGAATTTCACACCCTTCGGCGGATATACGATCAGCTTACCGCCGGAAAGTCCTTTTCCGAAATAGTCATTGCTGTCGCCGACCAGTTCAATCGTCAGGCCGCGCGGGATGAATGCACCAAAGCTCTGTCCGCCTGCGCCGTGACATTTGATCGTATACGTATCCTCTTCCAATCCCTCCGGATATTTTCTTGTGATCTCAGAACCGAAGATTGTACCGAGTGCACGGTCAGTATTAGTCACGTCGATTTCGATGCTGCGCTTCTGACCGCTCTCCAGTGCTCCGCCGAGCTTCCGGAGCAGGATCTTCTCATCCACGGTCTTTTCCAGTCCGAAATCATATACCTGATTCGGATCAAAGGTAACCTTCTGGCCCTTACCTGCATACGGATTGTCGAGGATATTGCTCAGGTCGATCGCTGCACCGCGGTCATTCTCAAGCACATCCTTCTTCTTCAGCATGTCGCTTCTGCCAACCATCTCATCAAGCGTGCGGAAGCCCAGTTTCGCCATATGCTCACGCAGATCTTCTGCGATAAATCTCATAAAGTTTACCACGTATTCCGGTTTTCCGCGGAAACGCTTGCGAAGCTCCGGATTCTGGGTTGCCACACCAACCGGACAGGTGTCCAGGTTGCAGACTCTCATCATTACACAGCCCATCGTTACCAGCGGGCCTGTCGCAAATCCGAACTCCTCCGCACCAAGCAGCGCTGCAATCGCAACATCGCGTCCGCTCATCAGCTTTCCGTCTGTCTCGATCCGGACTTTATTTCTCAGGCCGTTCATCAGAAGTGTCTGATGTGTCTCAGCCAGTCCAAGCTCCCACGGAAGTCCTGCCTGATGGATGGAGCTTCTCGGAGCTGCTCCCGTTCCTCCGTCATAGCCGGAAATCAGGATGACCTGTGCTCCTGCCTTCGCAACACCTGCTGCTACAGTTCCGACGCCTGCCTCAGATACCAGCTTCACAGAGATATCTGCCTGACGGTTCGCATTTTTCAGATCGTAAATCAGCTGCGCCAGATCCTCAATCGAATAGATATCGTGATGCGGCGGCGGTGAGATCAGACTGACACCCGGTGTGGAAAGTCTTGTCTTTGCAATCCACGGATACACCTTCTTGCCCGGAAGATGGCCGCCCTCACCTGGCTTTGCGCCTTGTGCCATCTTGATCTGAATCTCACGTGCACTGACCAGATACCTGGAAGTCACACCGAAACGTCCCGATGCTACCTGCTTGATCGCAGAACAGCGGTTCTTTCCGTCCGGTCCGATCACAAGACGGTCGAGACTCTCACCGCCCTCACCGGTATTGGACTTGCCGTGCAGCATATTCATTGCAATTGCCAGCGTCTCATGTGCTTCCTGCGAAATCGAACCGTAGGACATTGCACCTGTCTTGAATCTCCGTACGATAGACTCTACACTCTCTACTTCCTCAAGCGGCACTCCCTGTTCCGGATACTTGAAATCCATCGTACTGCGGATATAGCCCGATTCTTCTTTGTTAACAAGCTCTGTATATTCCTTGAACAGCTTGTAATTTCCTGTTCTGGTAGACTCCTGCAGCATATGGATCGTCTGCGGGTTGTACCGATGGTGCTCACCCGCGCTTCTGGACTTATGCCATCCCATACTGTCAAGTGTCAGGTCTTCCTTCAACCCGAGCGGATCAAATGCCTTTGTATGGCGGTAATCCACATCCTGCTCGATATCCTTCATCGTGATACCGCCGACCCGGCTGACCGTATTCGTAAAGTATTTATCAATTACCTCTCCGCTGATACCGATCGCCTCGAAAATCATAGAACCCTGATAGGACTGGATCGTTGAGATACCCATTTTGGAAGCAATCTTTACGATACCATCGATAACGGCTTTATTATAATCATTGACTGCCGCATAGTAATCCTTATCCAACATTCCGCCTTCCACCATGCCGCGGATCGTATCAAGCGCCAGATATGGATTGATTGCGCTGGCACCGTAACCGAGCAGTGTTGCGAAATGGTGTACATCTCTCGGTTCACCGGATTCCAGAATCAGCGCCAGAGAAGTTCTCTTCTTCGTCTTAACCAGATGCTGGTGTACGGCGGAGATTGCAAGCAGCGATGGAATCGGCATCATGAATTCATCGACACCTTTATCGGTCAGCACCAGAATGTTTGCCCCGTCTCTGTGAGCACGGTCCACCTCAAGGAACAGATGATCGATTGCCTTCTCCAGGCTCGTATTCTTGTAATACGTGATCGGAATCTCTGCTACCTTGAAGCCCGGCACCTTCATATTCTTGATCTTCAGCATATCCGTATTCGTCAGAATCGGATTCTCAATCTTAAGCACCTGACAGTTCTCAGGCTGTTCCTCCAGCAGGTTTCCGTCCTCCCCGACGTAAATGGTTCTGGAAGTAACGATCTTCTCACGGATCGCATCGATAGGCGGGTTCGTTACCTGTGCGAACAGCTGCTTGAAATAATTGAACAGCGGCTGATGCTTGTGGGAAAGCACTGCAAGAGGAATATCGATCCCCATTGCGCTGATCCCCTCGCTGCCGTTCAATGCCATATTGTAGATAGAAGTTCTGTAATCCTCAAAGCTATAGCCAAATGCCTTCATCAGGCGCATCCTCTGCTCATCGGAATACGTTTCCGGACGCTTGTTCGGAATCTTCAGATCCTTCAGGCTTACGAGATACTGATCCAGCCATTCACCGTACGGCTGGCGGGATGCATAGCTGCTCTTCAGCTCTTCATCATCAATTACTCTACCTTTGACCGTATCAACCAGAAGCATTTTTCCCGGATGCAGACGTTCCTTCTGTACGATCTTTGTCGGATCGATATCAAGGACACCTACTTCCGAAGACAGAATCACATATCCGTCATCCGTAATGTAATATCTCGACGGACGCAGACCGTTGCGGTCAAGCACTGCTCCCATGATATCTCCGTCTGAGAACAGGATCGAAGCAGGTCCGTCCCACGGCTCCATCATTGTCGAATAATACTGGTAGAAATCTCTCTTCTCTTTGGACATGACTTCATTATTGGCCCATGGTTCCGGAATCGCGATCATGACTGCCAACGGCAGATCCATACCATTCATGGTCAGGAATTCCAGCGTATTGTCCAGCATGGCTGAGTCAGACCCCTTCGCGTTAATAACCGGAAGTACTTTCGGCAGATCATCCTTGAAGTACTCTGAGTTCATCGTCTCCTCACGGCCCTGCATCTTATCCGCATTTCCGCGGATTGTATTGATTTCTCCATTGTGCACGATAAAACGGTATGGATGTGCCCGCTCCCAGCTCGGGTTCGTATTCGTACTGAATCTGGAATGTACGATCGCAATCGCGGAATCGTAATCCGGACTCTGCAGATCTGTAAAGAAGGTACGGAGCTGCCCGACCAGGAACATTCCCTTGTAAATAATCGTACGGCTGGAAAGCGATACCACATACGTCGTATCATTCGACTGTTCAAAGCTTCTACGCACTACGTACAGTCTGCGGTCAAACGGCAGCCCCTTCTCGACATCCTTCGGACGCTCGATAAATGCCTGCTCGATATACGGCATCTTTTCCAGTGCCTTATGTCCAAGTACCTCCGGCACGGTCGGTACCTTTCTCCATCCAAGGAACTTCAGCCCTTCTTTCTTCACAATGCTCTCAAACATTTTCTTCGCCTGATTCCTCTTCAGGACATCCTGCGGAAAGAAGAACATACCGATTCCATAATCTCTCTCTGAACCTAAAAAGATGCCAAGGTCCTTACAGGTTCTGGAAAAGAAGTTATGCGAAATCTGCAACATGATTCCAACTCCGTCACCTGTTTTTCCCTCGGCATCTTTGCCTGCTCTGTGCTCTAAATTTTCAACTATGCTTAATGCGTTCTCTACTGTCTGGTGTGTCCTGACTCCTTTGATATTAACAACTGCACCGATACCGCAGTTATCATGCTCGAATTCCGGCCGGTAAAGCCCCGGAGTACAGACCGATACAGACTCTTTTCTCGTATCCATACGTTATTCCTCCCGTATTCAGTTTGGCATGGGGGAACTCTCTCGTCCTGTCACTGTCCCAGCAGCATTTTGTGTTCCACCCAAGTTGTATTACACTATACACCCATTTTTCAAATCTGTAAATAACAAATTTTTGAAATATTTTCAGATAATTTGCAAATCAATTATATATCTTTATATTTTCTGTCTTTTTATTCTGAATCTTTATTATTTTTTCTTTTTTAAATACAATACCCTTGTTTTTCCGCCCTCCCGTCTTCAAAAAAATTTATTTTTTCTGCGCATCACACGTCAAATCTTCTTTTTATTCCAAATAATTTTATTGCAAATGTGATACACACATCATAAAATATACATATAGACAAAAGGAGGGAAATATATGAAAAAAATCAGATTAACCTTGTACACGCTGATTGCTGTGCTGGCTCTGACATGGGGAATGATCCCGGGATTCAGCAGCGCACCGGGAACAATTACGGCACAGGCAGCAGCAAAAACCAGCGGCAAATGCGGAAAAAATGTAACATGGAAATTCAACACGAAAACTAAAACACTGACACTCAGCGGTAAAGGCGCCACCTACGATTATACAATATACAACAACACTGAGTTTCAGAACCTTGAAATCAAGAAAATAGTTGTCAATAAAGGAATTACAAAAATTGGCACCTATATGTTTGCTTATCTGGGCACCATAGACTCAGTTTCTCTGCCGAATACCCTGACAACGGTCGGTGCCGAAGCATTTCACCATGCAGGCGGACTGGGGAATTCCAAAACACTGCCGGACAGTATCACAACGATTGAAAGCGGTGCATTTTTCGGAACAGCGATTGCGGAGTCTGCCAATTTCAAACTTCCTGCAAAGCTGAAGACTCTCGGCGGCGGTGCATTTGGTGTAGTATATAATTCAACCAAAAAGCTGACAATCAAGATCCCGGATGGCGTCACCTATGTTGGGGAATACGCTTTTTCCGGCATGCGTGGAGTTACCTTATATATCCCGGACAGCGTGACGTATCTCGGCAATCAGGGATATATAAAAGCGATCAAAGGAAATAAAAGCACTTACGTAAAGCAGCGTGCGGGAGATATGGGCCTTTCTTACAGTGGAAAAGCATCCGACGGAAAACAGGTCATCTTTGTGAAGAATTTTTCGTGGGTTGACAATATTGTCGGTTCCTTCAATCTGGAGGCATCGGTAGTCAAAGGCGGAGGCAAGCTGACTTATAAATCCTCCAACCCCAAGGTAGCCTCAGTCAGCAGCAAAGGTGTGGTAACAGTGAAAAAAGCAGGAACTGCCAAAATCACCATTACAGCGGCCAAGACCTCAAAATACCCCAAAACATCCAGAACCCTGACACTGAAGATCACAAATGCTCCCAAAGGCACCGAATTTGTTTACAAAAATATCAGATATACAATCCTGACCAGTTCATCCAAAAAAGGAACGGTAAAGGTAACGGGAATGGATAATGACACCGCTTCCGTGACAATTCCGGATACTTTGAAAATAGGTGGTGTCACGTATACGATAAAAGAAATCGGAAATGATGCGTTCAGTTGGAAAGAAGGTCTGAAAAAAATCACAATCAAATCAAAGTCCCTGACCAAAATCGGACAAGGCGCTTTTGACGAGATTTATGCAACGGCGAAATTTATCGTTCCGTCGAAAAAGCTCGCCGTTTACAAAAAACTGCTGAGCAGTAAGACAGGCTTCAAAGCAGGAATGACCATCAGCGCCTGACAGCCACCTCAGGCATGCTTCTGTTCCGTTGCCTCACGGAAATAAACATCTTTCCAGATGAGAGCAGCCTGGCAAATGAATCGTCAGAGGGTGCTGCAAATTGTGAACCAGTTATAGGCAAGCCATTGTGACTGTCAGCGATTTTGCAGCACCCTCTTTATTGATGCATTTTCCCGAAAAATATCCTCTTTCAGGATGATTATTAACGTCTCATGAAATCATTTTTATGCTTCCTGTACCACCTTCACAGCACGGTCCGGGTAATTTGTAATAATCGCATCGATGCCCTCTTTGATCAGGTACTTCATCACCCGTTCGTCATCCACAGTCCACACATGGAGCTTCAGGCCTTTGCTCTTTGCTTCCTTCACAACCCCAGGGTACTGCAGATTGTAATACGCCGGATGCAGCGCATCTACACCGATTTTCTCCGCATATTCCGGCACATTCAGCCATCCGTCTTCATATAGAATTCCTGTCCGGATTGTCGGATCCATCCGTTTGAGCGTTGTCAGGGTCATATGATTGAAGGAAGAGTACCAGATTCTCCCCTTCATCTCCATTTCCTCCGCAAGCGACAGAACCTTCTGCCCAATTCCCGGATAAAAATAAATTCCTGTTTTCAATTCCACATTAATCGCCACTCCCGTAGGTTTCAAAAGCTCATAAACCTCCTGCAGTGTGGGAATCTGCACATACTCATATTCAGGACGAGTCCGGTTGAAATTCAGCTGCTTTAATTCTTTCAGAGAAAAGTCCTTCACAAGCCCACTTCCGTTGCTCACCCGGTCAATCTCCTCGTCATGGATCACAACCAGTTCCCCGTCTTTTGTCATTTGCACATCCAGTTCCACACCGTCTGCGCCCTGCCGTACTGCCAGTTCAAAAGATTCCAGTGTATTCTCAGGTGCATAACCTGCTGCCCCACGATGTGCCCATACTTTTGTCCGCTTTTCCATATTACATCCTCCTCTTAACTGCTTTCCTCTCCGGTAAACTGCGGCAAAAGCAGTTTCTCACAATCTATGCATGTTTGTCTCCGTATAAAACACTTCTTATCCTAAGCCATTATACATCAACTTTGTAAAAACGTCTTTACTGTCTTATGAAAAAAATGTAAAATTTGTTACTATTCACGGGGTAGCTGTCCCGCTCCACACGACTGCTGTGAGGAAAAGCGCATTCAGAAGAAAAGCCCACGTCAGTCCAACAATATCCGCCATGAATCCCATAAATGGAAATACCACCAGCATAAAAGCCGAAAACATCATGCTGTCTATCGATATGATAGTGGCGCGCTGCGCTGATGGTATCTGCCTGTTCAGTTCCGACGATCTCAGCGGATAAAGTACAGCCGCCCCAAATCCCATAATGAAAAAACCGGTGACTGCCACTGGCAAATGGCCGGAGCTAACCAGAAAACACCCGAGTGCAATACAGATACTGACTGCATACCTGGTATGCTCCCGCAGCTTTTTTGTAAGAAAATCGCTGGACAATGCACCAAGTGTCCCCATTCCCCCATTTACAAGCATAAGCAGGCTGATTGCAATTCTGTTCAGGCCAAGCTGTGCAAAATATTCCTGTCCATAAAAATGTACCACCGCACAAAAAGCTTCTACAGCCGGATAATAAATCAGTATATCCCTCACAGCCCGGTTATTTCTGAGAATATCTGCGCAGACAGCCGCATGCTTCCGTATTTCTATATTCACGTGAAACAGCCTGTCATCTTTTTTGTCCCTGCTGTCTTGTTTATCTTTTTCTGTGATTCCCTCGCCAGCAGCCTTCTTACGGTCTTCCGGCTCTATCGACGGCTCCCGGAAGAAAAAAGCCGGCAGCATCGAACAAAGGGCAATCGTTATGGCAGCGGAATAACAATACCTAAATGAATATTCTGACAGGGCTCCCCCCAAAAACACAGCTGCTGCCTGAGAAATCTCCACCACAACTTCCATTCTTCCGCTCATCTTCTGGTATTCCTGCTCTCTGCCATCTTTCTTCATACTGTCGAACAGAAGCGCCTCCTCCGAACCGGAATTCAGATTATAACCAAGCGCAGATATCACAAATGCTACGATAAAATCATATATATTTCCAGCGCCAAGCAGCAGCAAAGAGGACAGCGCCGCGCAAAAACGGCCTGCCAGAATCACCTTCTTTTTTCCCAGCAGATCGGCCAATGCTCCCGACGGCACTTCAAATAAAAAGCTTGCCACATGAAATACACCTTCCACAATACCCACCTGCCACAGGCTCAGGCCCTTGTAAACCATATAAAGTACCCATATAGCTCCCGATATATCAAAACTGCTTAAAAAACGATATACAAAATCGAGCGGTATATTTTTACTATAATGCTCCTCCTGATTGGCATATTGGTCTCTAAATTCTATTTTCTTTTTCATTGCGTTCATTACAGTCTCCTTCTGCTTCCAAGCATTTTTTCTGCAACCGTTCTCTCACTTCCTCAGTAAGAATAAAACCACATATTGCTGTTTTATGGTTCCTTTCGGACAACAAAAAAAGAACATCGCTGATTCCTTCATCATCAATGTCCTTTCAGGAGCTACTGCTTATATTCCGATACAAACGGCCTTATCCCTTAAAAAAGAGCGCAGTAGTCCCGTAAAAAGCCGAAAATGCCGTTTTTTGCTGTGAACTGCTGCTGCAGACTGGAGTATATCCAAATACCTTCATGCCGTCTGTTCCTTTCTGGTCTCATAAAAATCTTAAAATGAACGATTCAGTCATGCGCCAAACTACATAGGAATCCCTGATACCTGATCTATGACTGAATACCACTTCACACTGTCAAATAGTTTACCACAATCGCTGTCAGATTGCAACCCATATGAAATAATACCGGAGAGCAGAAAAGGCCCCCTTTTTCGTAAATCACAGACATAATCACTGCCATCGGAAACGCAAAGATCATCTGAATCACATTTCCATGATACACAGCAAACAAAAGTGCGCCTAAAATTACAGCCTGTCCATACGGGAGCAATTTCCTCATCCTGCGGTAAATTAGCCCTCTGAAAATCAATTCCTCTGTCACAGGAACCAGAATCCCCATAGCCAGAATCTGTACAGCCATCCCGCCTGCAAATAATGCTTCCTGCGTCGTATTGGAAAAATGCTGCTGGATCTTCATCTCGCTTAATAATCCGCTCCACAGCAAATTCAGGATTCCTCCCCCCAGGAAACAGAGCACACTCCGTTTCACATGCTCCATCCGCCTGTCTGGAGAGCCTGCTCCACCATCTGTCTGATCTTCCTCTTTTATTTTCTGCCTTTCTGCCCTGTCCTTTTGATACATCCATACAGCGAACGGAAGCACAATCAAAGAAACACATAAAGTACGGGCTGCTACATCCAGCTTTCCGCCGGACACAACAGCCACAAGTTCCGTTACTATCATATGGAGCATCAAAGGAGCCGCTATCCCAAAGACAAAGCTCATTTCATTCTTCTCCTTATTTTCACTCAGCCAGGTCAAAACCGACCTGCAGGATCAACTGCAAAACACTATTTCTTCTCCGCTCACGTGTTTATCAATCAGCCATTCGTAACCGGAATCTCGAGTTTTGTCACCGACCAGCCTCCATCCTTGTATGACATCGTCATCTTTGCCGTTGAATTCCCGGCAACTGCCTCTGTCTCCACGATCTGTACCGGAGTACCATCCTCCTGCACCTGATCTTCTGATTCTGTTGTGACATCCTTTTTCACACGATACCGGTAAGAAAACGTCATCTCCGTCTGAATTGTTCCATCCTCTGAAAATACCGGTTCACTAAACTGAGCCGCAAAAGCAGATACTGCGATACTCTTAAAAGCCGCTTCCTCCGGATGGAGAACTTCTGCCTGTTTTTCCACAAATGACTCTGCAGCGTCCTTACAATTCTCCAGAGAATCACCAATCTCCTTCTTATCATTCTTTACTGCTGCAGTCATCAGATTCTTCACCGCTGCAACACCAAGTTCCTTGCATTCGTCCTGTGCAGATGCCTTCAGCGGCATTTTGTCGCTGTAATCTACGGCATTACCAGTAGTATCCACTGTCGTGTTCACCGATTCCAGAACGGGATGACGCACTGTCAGGCTGGTTTCACCCGGCAGAATTGTCGGAATCCGGTAAGTAGTAACGGAAGCGTTTTCCCCGGTCGAAGCCCAGGAAGCATCTGCCTCCACTGCATCCAGATATACTGTAGAACCAGTCGGTACCGTAATCTTGAAATCCCGTATCATACAGTGATCGCCAAGTATCTTCCAGTTATCAAATACTCCGAACAATGGCTCTGCCTGCTTCTTTACAGTAAAATCCTCTTCTGCCTGAAGTTCATCCGCCGCATCAAAAAACTTTACATGGTAATCCGCATACTCATTCCCGTCATTATCTCTGCGCTTTTCCTGCGCTTCTGCCTGAAACGACGCATACAGGCTGTATTTTTTTCCCTCCAAAGCCTTTGCAAACTCGTCCTTCGTAAACTTTATTTCCTCGGACTGGTCAAGAAGTGAATATGCTTTCTCACTGTTATTATCCGTCAGCATCGTTAGGTACCGGTTCACCGCAAAGTCAGCGGTTCCCTGACGGTACCCCTGATATGCTACAGCTCCGCCTCCTCCGAGACCTACCACCACAATCAGAATCAGGAATTTAATCAATATTCTCTTAGCTACCTTCATGTCCGTTTTCCCCCCCCCTTAATTTCCCTGAAGCGCTGCTTCATAATTCAAAATCACATTAAGATTCGCTTCTTCATAATCGTTGAGGTAATCGAACATATTTGCATCAAAATCCTCCGGTGCATAGGTCGGTACATACCAGGATTTCTGGCTGAAATAGTCCATCAGATCCTGAGAATTGAAAATACGTCCATGCAGCGCAAATATTTCATTACGTATCAGACGGAGTTGTCCCAAATCATAATTGTACAGTTCGCTTTCATCAATATACCGGCTGCTGATTCCCCAGAGAATCACATCGTCCGGTGTCCATGCCGTGTCCGTACCACCCTGATTGCCGCCCGAATTTCCGTCTGAGCCATTGCCGTCGCTCCAGCTATTATCACTATAATTACCATCACCGTTATCAGATGGCTGCTCATAGTAATTTCCATCACTATAACCGCCGTCACCACTGCCGCTTCCATCACTCCAGCCATCAGAACTGCCTGACTGTCCATCACCAGACCATCCATCAGAGCCGGATTCTCCAGTTCCATCTCCGCTTTCTCCGGAGTCTCCCTCTCCACCCGGGTATGTGGAACCTTCTCCACTTTGTCCGTCGGAGTTGTTTTCTGAAGCCGCCTCGGACTGCTTCTCGGACTCCTCTGGCGGTTCGCTCTCGACTCCTTTAATCACACTTCCACTTGCGGTAATTGTGAATGGATCTGTCTCATAAACAGATTTCACGGTCTGCTCCGGTTCAAGCTCCGCGGTCTGCCCGCTTTGGGACTCTTCCGTATCTCTCTCGGTAATCATATTGGGCAACATATCTGACAGCACAACGTCTGCGGCAAAAAAGGAAGCACCGCCTGCCAGCACACAGCCAATCAGAAAACCGCTGTTTCTTTTAATAATATTTCTCTTCTTCATTGTTCCTACCCTTTCACCCCTTTAAAGGGCATCATAACACAGATGTCATAAAAAGTCCATATGTCGTTGTCCGAAGAATTCTGGAAATGTCTCAGTCAAAAAGATTCTCATATACGACTTTGGACATCTTCTGCAACCTCTGCTGCGCTGCCTGATTATCCTGCAATGCTCCGCTCAGTATACACAGAACATAATTTCCTTTCTCCGTTTCAATCACCGCTATATCATTCTCAACATAGCTTCCGTACTCTCCAGCCAACTCTCCTGTCTTGTTCGCTGTTTTCACTTCCAATCCTTCCAGACCAGCCGGAATCTTCCACAAACGTGTCTGCTGTTTCAGATATTCATACATCTTTGCAGACGCTTCCTGTCCGACACAGGTGCCCCGGTAAATACTTTCCAGAAGCTCGCGGCAGTCATTTGCTGTGGTATAATTGTCTCCCGTCGGGTTTTCTTCCAGAAACATTCTGCCGAACGACGTTCCTGTATATCCATTTTCCCGGCAGAATTGATTCACTACATCCATGCCTGCTTTGGCATCTCCCTGTCCCAGCCCCTTCAGAAGTGTATTGGCCGCTTCATTGTCACTGACCGTGATCATATCTGTGATCAACTGCCTCAATTCGCCTTCATAGGATTCCGGAAACGGAATATAGCGATCCTCAGAAGACGGATAGCATACCCGGTCATAGATAGCTGCCATCAAAAAGACCTTGATCACACTGGCAGATTCCATTCTGACATCCCCGTGAATATCACTCTCTGCATAGGTATCCAGATTCAGAAGGCTGACCGCCCACTGCTCTCCCTGATCTATGGCAGGATACAGAAAACTTTCTCCAAGTATTTCCATGCACGTATCTACTGCTGTCTGCTCCTCTGCAGAAGGAACGATTTGTTTCAATCCCTTCCTGAGAAAGTACTGGTCAATTCCATCTGCAATCCCTTCTGCCATCAGCTTCTGCGTTGCCGTATCTGCCATCCTCAGATCATCAGATTCATTCGTCATAAAACCCATTTCCAGTATCATGACGGGAAGACGGCTCCAGTTGATCCCGCTCATGTTGTCATAGTACTGGACCCCTAGATTATCAAAAGATGCTTTGCTGCAATATGCATTCAGAATGCTCTCCCCCAGCAGATAGGAATCCGCGGCCAGACTGCCCACATATGGATTGGATGAAGACGGCACCATTGCAAGCGCGCCCTTCGCTCCCGCACTGTCAGAACCGTTCGCATGAATCCGGACGTAAATATCTCCGCCCTCTTCCCATGCAAGCTCGGCACGTTCCGCATTGCTGATTGCCGTATCATGATCCTCTCTCGTCAGCACTACACGGTACCCTCTTCCTTCCAGCTCATCACGCAGCAGAAGAGAAACCTCCAGATTCAGCTCATATTCCTTCTTTCCGCTGTATCGGCCCTGGGTTCCGGTTGTCGCTTTCGCTTTCATCTCTGAGGAACCGGGACCATTCGGCTCCAGCTCGGTCATATTGACCCAGCTTCCCTGGTGCCCCGGATCAATCGCCACTGTAAGCCGTTCCTCTGTCTCAGATTCTGATTCTTCTTCCCCTTCCTGATCTGCACGGGAGGATTCCGAAGCCGCCGCTGTCTCCTCACGGGTTTTATCCACAGCAACGCTCAGACTACTCCCACCTTTTTCCGTACTTTTTTCAGAATCTGTTTCCGAACTGTTCTCTGTTTCCTTCCGCTCGTCCTTTTGGAGATCGGTTTCTGAATCCTTTTCTGATTCATATTTCTGGCTTTCCAACACTTCACTCTGCACATTTTCCTTGCTCTCACTCTCAGAGGAAGCCTCCGTACTTGCCACCTGTTTGATTTCATCCTTCTCCGTCAGCTTCTCTTCCTGCGTTTTCTGTACCTGCTGCGAGCCTTCCTGCGGTCTTGTCCCGAAGATAATCACTGCCATAATCACAGCTGCCACAACCACTACGACTGCCAGCAGCGCTGCTGCCGGAGTACTGCGCTTTTTTTTCTTTTCTTTTTGATTCATCGTTCCTCCCACAGTTTTATTCTGATATCACCTTTGTGCTATGCCCTATGCCGTATACTCTGCCATAGCCTCTGCAACCTGTGTTTCGCAATCCCGCATGGCCAGAATCGTTCTTTCCATCAGCTCTTCCAAAGTCCACCCAAGTCTTTCTGCTCCGGTACGGATGACATCTCTGGAACATCCAGCCGCAAATTTTTTATCTTTGAATTTCTTCTTCAGGCTTGACACTTCCATATCCATGACACTCCTGGATGGACGCATCCGTGCCGCCGCACCAATTAGTCCGGTCAGTTCATCCGCTGCGAACAATACCTTTTCCATCTCATGGACAGGTTCCACATCACAGCAGATCCCATACCCATGACTGCAGACAGCATGAATCAGTTCCTCACTTGCTCCGCCCTTTGCCAACAGCTCCGGAGCCTTCACACAATGCTCCTCCGGATACAGTTCAAAATCAATATCGTGCAGCAGACCGACGATCGCCCAAAATTCCGTCTCATCCCCATATCCAAGCTCTCCTGCATACCAGCGCATTGTCCCTTCGACTGTCAGCGCATGCTGAATATGAAACGGCTCCTTATTGTATTCTTTCAAAAGCTGAAATGCTTCCTCCCGTGTCAGATTACTTTTCATTTGAATCCCTGTCCTTTCTTCTATCCTCTGTTCCGTTTCCCGGAATCCTCTTATTCCTGCGCATTATAGCATATTTCTCTCCGTGCTTCAAACATGTAATCAGAATTTCAGAAAGTATTAAGGGTTTACCGGAATTTTACAGTCAACCCCCTAAATGCAGGCACAAAAGTCCTCTGAAAACAACGAAAAAACGGAACTGCCACCAGAACGCAGTTCCGTTTTTTACTATATATCATGTCCTACAGGTTACCTCAGATTTCGCCGTGACGCCGCTCCTGATGTCTTTCCATGCTGTCATTGCGTCCACGCTTGACTGATGTCATTTCCTGCCGTCTTCGCCAATACCCTTTTGCTGTCATTCCCTGTTGTCCTTTGTATCGGCTCATTCCTGCTGTCATTCTCTGCTGTCTTATGTACCGGTGCTTTCTTCTGTTCCGTCGTCCCCTGTTGCCTTCTGCACCGGTCTTACCTGATGTCATACCTGATGTCTGTACTCTCTGCTGTTTTTCTGCAGGACAAAATACCTGTGATTCCTGACGATATTCTAGAAGAAATCCTCTCCCTGAAGTGCTTCCACACCTTCTTCGCCAGTTCTTACCTTTACAACATTAGCCACATTGTATACGAAAATTTTTCCGTCTCCGATATGTCCGGTGTAAAGCGCTTTCTTTGCTGCTGTAATTACCGCTGCCGGAGATACTTTGCTGACTACTACATCCACCTGAATCTTCGGAAGCAGGTTCAGATCCATCTGAACACCACGATAATATTCTGCTTTTCCTTTCTGGACGCCGCAGCCAAGTACATTCGTGACAGTCATACCTGTAACACCAATTTCATTCAACGCAGTCTTCAGCTCATCAAACTTACTCTGTTTTGCTACAATCGTGATCTTGGTTAGTGCAACATCGCTTGCCACCTGACCAGCTTCAGACTTAACCTGTACCGGAACTGCATCATCTACAGATACTGCTGCCGGTGCATGCTCTACCGGAGCACCAGAAAAGCTTCCTACAAAGTTGTTGATGCTTGAACTCTGCGCAAAGTCAGCATATGCAGATGCAAGGCCATGCTCATGAATATCCAGACCGTCAATCTCCTCTGCCGCAGTAGTTCTCAGGCCGATCGTCGCTTTCAGGACGTTAAAGATTATTATCATACATACAGTCACCCATGCGATTACTGATACCACACCAATTACCTGTGTTGTGAAGAATTTGAATCCGCCGCCGTAAAATACACCGAGCTTCTCACCACCACCAAAATCATAGTAAGCGAACAAACCAGTGAGCAATGTACCGAGTGCACCATTTACACCATGTACGCCGACTGCACCAACCGGATCATCTATCTTCAGTTTCTGATCTATAAATTCGATACCAAATACAACTGCAAAGCCTGCAACAATACCAATGATTGCAGCACCAACCGGAGTTACCGTATCACAGCCTGCAGTGATAGCCACCAGACCAGCCAGGGAACCGTTGAGTGTCATAGACACATCCGGCTTTTTATAACGCACCCAGGTGAGAATCATAACGGTTACAGTTGCCATAGCTGCTGCAAGGTTCGTTGTGTAGAAGATTCTTCCTGCAGTTGCTCCCAGATCTCCGGATGTACCGAGTGTAGAACATCCATTAAAACCGAACCAGCAGAACCAGAGGATAAATACACCGAGTGCTGCGAGCGGCATACTATGTCCGAGAATCGCATTTGGTTTTCCGTTTTTGTCATACTTTCCAATACGCGGTCCAAGAATCGCAGCTCCGACAAATGCTGCCACACCTCCGACCATATGTACCGCTGTAGAACCTGCGAAATCATGGAATCCCATGTTTGCCAGCCAGCCGCCGCCCCAGATCCAATGTCCGGAAATCGGATATACAAACAGGCTGATCAATGCACTGTAAATACAGTAAGCAGAAAATTTCGTTCTCTCTGCCATCGCACCAGAAACGATGGTAGCTGAGGTTGCACAAAATACTGTCTGGAAAATCATGGTGACATAATCATCACTCTTCAGGCAGAACAGATCCAAACCTCCAATCAGTGCCCCACTTCCGCCAAACATGATACCAAAACCAATAAACCAGTAAATCGGTGTACCGATACAGAAATCCATCAGGTTTTTCATGATAATATTTCCGGCGTTCTTCGCTCTCGTAAGACCAGTTTCTACCATTGCAAAACCTGCCTGCATGAAAAATACCAGTGCCGCGCCGATCAGGACCCATGTGATGTCAAGACTTCTAGCTAATTCTTCCATAAATATCTCCTCCTTTTATCGCGCACCTGTACCTGGCTTCCTGACTGTTCCAATAACTCCTGCAGGTAATGGATATCCATCCATTGGACAGCAATCTGCTGAAACCAACTGAAAGACGCTTCACGTTTCCCGCTGGTTCACGTGCGGCGGCAAACAGAAACTTTTCATCTTTCCCTTTGCCTTATGCCTTCCGCAAATACAGAAAAAGCGCCATGGTAAATACCACAGCGCCTTTGCTTGATTGAGTGTAGTTTACACCGACTTTTCCGTTGTGTCAATGCAAATTATAAATTTTTTCTAAATTTAGCTGATATGTAGAATTTGCACAATTTTCCATTTCACTTTTATCTGTTTTGCATATATCCCTCGATCAGACACCGAAGCTCTTCTGCATTCTCTGCCATCCTTTTGGCCCCCTGCTCTCTCAGGAAATCCCGTTCACGGAACCCCCAGGTCACAATAATGTTGTCCATCAAAGCATTCCCGGCAGTCCGAATATCTACTTCCGAGTCACCGACATAGACTGCACGCTCTGCATGGACATTCAGTTCATCCAGAGCTAAATTCACCATATCCGGCTCCGGCTTTTTCCGGATTCCTTCCTGCTCCCCGACAGCAGTATCGACAAGTCCTTCGAAATACTGTTTATTCAGTTTCTTTACTGCAAAATCGGCCTTGTTAGAAACAATCGCAGTTCGGTATCCCTGCTCCTTCAGCCATGTAAGCAGATCCATAATCCCCGGATAAGGTACCGTCAAATCCATACAGTGTAATGCATAATGTGATTTGAAAAAGTCATATGCTTTCGGGAATAGCGGTCCCTCTTCTCCTCCCGGCACGACACGTTCCATTAGCTTGTGAATTCCATTTCCCACAAAGCTTCGCACCTCATCACGCGTATACTGCCGTATTCCGCACACCTCCATCGCTGCATTCACACTCGCTGTCAGATCATCCAGTGTATCTAACAGAGTGCCATCCAGATCAAAAACTACCGCATCATATTTCCTGCTCTGCTTCTCCATCTATTTCCACAGCTCCTTTTGCCATCAGATTCATCCCTGATGTAATTTTGTGCTTCAATCCTCTCACCTGCAGTACGATCTGCTGTATAGCCGGATTGTAACGAGGAGATTGTAGCATCATAGGAAACAAATGTAAACCCGAAATATGCAGTTCTTCCAGTTCTGTCATAATCCCTGCCGTGATCACTGTAAGTAGCAGCCAGCAAAAGCCATATACCACCGGCGGAGTCATGTCAATCCGTATCCCCAAAAACAGGAACAACAGGATCTGTTCCAAAAATCCTGCCAACCCGCATAGTGCCTTACCCGAAGCAGAAAGCTCCCGATAAACCTCCAGCTTCACTTCTTTTCCTGATCTGCTGCCTTCGCTGACATATATGGTACGGAATAATGTCTTCCCCGCCTTTCCGGCTGTCCCGCATGATACTATCTGTAAATCAGGAAGCGTCCTCCCTGACTTCAGTGCTGTGTTTCCTCTATTCATATGAATCCTGCCTGTCATTGTGATCCTCCCCTGTCCGTTCCCTGATTCCCTTCATTTTCATGCTGTTACTGTAATCGAACATTTGTTCTGTGTCTATATTAGCACTTCATCAGCGGATTGTAAAGCAGAAAATGAAAAAAATATTGTCCCTTCTGTTAGAGTTTGATATAGTAACACTATACCTTATCACAACTATGAAACACTTCAGAGGTGATTTATGACAAATATAGATTCTTCTTTCTCTGATTCTGAAAATGCCCTGAGCCGTTTTCAGAATCCGGCTCTCGAAATCCTGCGCATTCTTCAGGAGCAATCCATGGTACGTTTTTCTGCCTTTCCGGAAGCTTTCGGATACCTGAAACCGATTTCTACAGATGAAATTTCTCTTCCGCTTGGTACAGACGGCCAGTATCTTTATTATGAACCTGAACTGTTGTGCCGTTCATACCTTAATTCACCTGAATATTTATTCCGTATCTGGCTCCATGTCCATCTGCACTGCCTTCTTCTCCATGTTTCCGGTCCGCACACCTGGAAAACTCCGGAAAGCAGAACGCTGTATCAGAAAGCCTGTGACCTTTCCGCTGCATTACTCATGACATTACTCCTGCCGGACGAATCAGATCAGCTGTTTCTCCGTCTGCTGAATCAATGTCTGGACAATCATGCAGAAGGAAGACCTCCTGTTCCAACAGAATCTCTGATCGATTTCCAAAATCTGCTTTCCCTGCTGCCGGACAATTTCAGGCTGCAGGAGCTTGCTGACAGATGTGTGCTCGATTCCCACCAGTTCTGGCCAGATGCTTCTCCCGTTGATTCTGTGGATGCTTCTGCCAAAGCTTCTGCTGAATGCGGCAATTCTTCAGCAGGCAGTGGCCACCCCGCTCTGTCCCCTCAGCTCCTCCGCCAATGGACGTGTTCCCTTGCAAAGCTTTGGACAACGCTTTCAAATAGAAGCGAAACACGTGGATTATCCTCTGCTTCTGCCGTGGAAAACGCTGTTTTACAGGAACACGACGGTATGGACTACCATCAATTTCTCAGACGTTTTACCGTTCCCGGCGAGGAAGCACTGCTGGATCTGGAATCCTTTGATTACATTCCATATCATTACGGCTTCACACACTATGGGAATCTGGCTTTTCTCGAACCATTGGAATATCGTGAAGTAAACCGCCTGGATGAACTGGCAATCGCAATTGATACCTCTGGCTCCTGTTCCGGGCGCATTGTCCGCCGTTTTCTGGAAGAAACCTGGAATATTCTGCGCCAGCGCGAAAATTTCTTTGCCCGGATGCGTCTTCACCTGATCCAATGCGATTCCATGATTCAGGAACACCGGATTTTTACAAGTCTGGAAGAATGGGAAGACGCCCTTCCGAACCTCAAAATACGCGGGCATGGAAATACAGACTTCCGCCCCGTTTTTCAGTTACTGAATAAAATGATTGAAAAACGTGAAATCCGCCGTCTGCGCGGTCTTTTGTACTTCACCGATGGCGATGGAATCTATCCCGGACAGGCTCCGCCTTATGATACAGCCTTTGTTTTTCTGAACCGTCAGACTGAAAAACAGAAAATACCAAACTGGGCGATTCGCCTGAACCTGAATCTCAATGAATCTTTCAAATGAGAACGTTACCATAATGGAAAAGAAAGGAACCAGAAATGAATATCAGAGATGCCAAACAGGAAATCATACACACAATCATGGCTTATACTGCTAAAAACGAATGGGGAAGCTACGCAATTCCCTCTGTACGCCAGCGTCCCATCCTGTTGATCGGACCTCCCGGTATCGGAAAAACAGCAGTGATGCAACAGGCCGCCTCTGCCTGCGGTGTCGGATTTGTCTCTTACTCAATGACACACCACACACGCCAGAGTGCCATCGGACTCCCTTTTCTTGAACAGCGTGAATTCGAAGGCCGCAGTTATTCCATTACAGAATACACCATGAGCGAGATCATTTCCTCCGTATTCTGCTGCATGGAAGAAAGCGGCTGCCGCGAAGGTCTCCTGTTTCTGGATGAAATCAACTGTGTTTCCGAAACACTCGCCCCTGCAATTCTTCAGCTGCTGCAAAACAAAACTTTTGGAAACCACCGCCTGCCAGAGGGCTGGGTTCTGGCAACGGCAGGCAACCCGCAGGAATATAATAAATCTGTCCGTGAATTCGATATTGCCACACTGGACCGCCTGAAATATATCAAAGTGGAAGCCGATTACGATGCCTGGCGTCCCTATGCACTTGAGAACAATCTTCATGCCGCTATCCTGTCGTATCTCGACACACACCGTGAGCAATTCTACGTATTGCATCAGACCTATATTGACAAAACTTTTGTGACTGCCCGCGGATGGGAAGACCTCTCCTGCCTGCTCCTTCAATACGAATTACTCCATCTGCCGGTCACGCCGAAACTGATCGGCCAGTATCTGCACTCGGAAGAGCTTGCCAACGACTTCGCCGGATATTATCAGGTTTTTACTGCCAGAAAACAAACACTTCCGGTCACGGCCATGCTGGACGGCGATGAAAAAGCCACGGAACAATGCCTCACCTTCATGACCTCCTCTGCATTCGACGGCAAACTGCATCTGGTGCATTTAATGCTTTCCTGTATCGGAACGCAATTCCGTTCCTTTATGGAAAACAAACAGCATCTGGTACGGTTTCAGGAATGTCAGGAGCGGCTCGAACGCTTCTGGAAACAGCAAAAAGCAGAATCCATCAGACCGCTGCTCTCTTCCTTTCTGGCAAAAGAACGTGAGATCATGCGCATACGCCAGGAACACGGACTTTCCTCCGGACAGGAAATCGAAGAAATACACCGTGTACTGTATGAATTTCAAACTCTTGGCTATCAATATCAGGCAGAGCAGACGTCGTATGCGGCAGCATCCTCCGAACCGCCACACGATACTCCTGACGAATTCTTCCAATATCTTCGGCAAATTCATCAGACACAATCGGACAATCTGGAGCATTCCGTAAAAAAGCTGCACTCTATGGTGGATTACAGCATCCAGTTTCTGGAACAAAGTGACGGTCCGGAGCTGACCATATTCCTCTCGTCTCTCAGCCAAAACCGTCTGGCTGCGGAATTCTTCCGGCGCTGTCCCTGTGAATCCTTCACACGACATCGGAAACTGCTCGAGTTCGGTCAAAGAGAACAAATATTAAAACAAAAACTGGAAAAATTATTCTGATATGAATCGTAACCTTCAGCTACGTATAAAAAACACTCCTCTGGCAATACTATATCTATAACAGGCATAACCTATCATGACTAACAGTTATGAACTAAAAAACTCAGATCTACACCAAAGGAGAAAAACAATGAATCAGTCCGAAGACAAAATAGTAGCCAGTCAAACAAAAGCACAACCAACGGAAAAACATGCCATTCACTGCGTCTCTCTGGACGGATACGAGCATTTCGGCAACACCTGCTCCTCCACTGACTGTACAGGGCTGATCCCTGCACTTCCAAGTTCGGAGGCAGAACTGGAAGCATATGAGGAAATGTACCAATTCTGTGCCCAGCAGCCTCCGGCAAGAGACTGAGCCGCAGATGTCCGACCCGTTTTTCACATCATCGCAAAAAATGTTCCGATACCATCCGCATACTGCGTCTCTGGCAGTACGCAGATGGTAATCGGAACATTTTGTACATCTCCCTGTTATTCAGAAATATTCCCCACCAGGAATATCCCTTCAGCCCATCGCCTAAACTATCACATTTCTCTTCAGATCCCATACTTCCCGCAAATATCCGCAAGGCAGCATTTGTCACAATACGGCTTCGTCCTTGCCGTGCAGATCTCTCTTCCGTGATATACCAGACGGTGACAGAAGGAGCTTCCTTCCTCCGGCGGAATTATTTTCCAGAGAGCCATTTCCACCTTTTTCGGCTCCTTAATCTGGTCCACCAGACCGATACGGTTTACCAGCCGAATACAATGCGTATCGGTCACGATCGCTGGTTTCCCAAACACATCACCCATAATCAGGTTCGCGCTCTTTCTGCCCACTCCCGGAAGCCTCAGAAGTTGATCAAAATCATCCGGTACTTTTCCGTCATACAAGTCCCGAACCTGCTTCATGCAGGCACTGATATCTCTCGCCTTGCTCTTTCCCAATCCACATGGACGGACAATTTCTTCAATCTCTTCCACAGATGCATCTGCAAGTGCATTGACATCCGGAAATCTGGCATACAGATCTTCCACCACCACATTTACCCGCGCATCCGTACACTGTGCTGCCAGACGTACACTAACCAGAAGCTTCCAAGCCTGATCATAATCCAACGTACAGTCTGCTCCCGGATATTCCTTCTTCAATCTCTCAATCACTTCAAGCGCAAGTTCCTCTTTTGTCATTGTCTTTCTCCATTCTGTATTTATCTGTTCCGTACTTCCCTCTCTGACATTCAAACTACTCCAAACGTAATTCTCTTACAGATCATTATGGTAACGTAAAAAGCACTCCGAACGGAGTGCTTTTATACGTGCGTTAGAGGATTCGAACCCCCGACCTTTTGGTCCGTAGCCAAACGCTCT
>JAUNGL010000148.1 GCA_030524665.1 Lachnospiraceae bacterium
TTGAATCGGAGCGGTGCCCCGGATTCGGTGCTGGCTCAGCCTTAGTTCTTCTTGCGCCCGGAGCACAGCTTCCAGTCCACCCTCTGTCCGCCTGCGCCTCCCGTTCTGGGGCATCGTACGAAACCTTCCAGTTCTTTAACTAAACACGAATTTGGTCCGGTTGCATTGGCTTTCCCTGCAATCAAGGTTGTCTGAATGGTACAGACGTGTTACTATTTGTGAAAGGTTGGTTTTGTTAGAGGCAGGCTGGTAGCGGATAAACGGAGGGCGAGATGGAGAAGAAAGCTATTTTTTTGGATATTGACGGGACGTTGACGGAGCCGGGCAGGAATGAGCCACCGGCTTCTGCCCTGGAGGCAGTACGGAGAGCGAGAGATGGGGGGAACTATGTGTTTCTATGCTCTGGCAGAAGTTACGGAATGCTGTCCTCTCTGCTGGAATACGGGTTTGACGGTGTGATCGCGAGTGCAGGGGGATATATTGAATGCAGGGGTGAAGTGATTTATGACTGCCCGATGACGAAAGAACAAACGGAAAGAGCAATGGCTGTTCTGAAGGAGCATGGCGTATACTGTACGGTTGAGTGTATGGAAGGAGCCTATACGGATGAAACGTTTAAAGAATTTCTTCGGGAACACGAAGGGGAGGGAAAGAACAGTGAAATGCTCCGCTGGCAGGAGCAGATTGAGAGTTCATTTCATACGCGTCCAATGGCGGAGTATCTGGGAGAGCCTGTTTATAAGATTGTGATTATGAGCAGGACGGAAGAGCAGCTTGAGATACCAAGGCGGATTCTGGAACGGGAGTTTGTATTTTCACTGCCGAAGGGAGGAGAATTTGGCTTTGTCAATGGAGAGCTGATCAACAGGCAGTTTGATAAAGGCAGAGGTGTGATGCGTGCCTGTGAATATCTGGGAATTCCGGTTGAACGAAGCGTGGCTTTTGGGGACAGCATCAATGACAGGGAGATGCTGGTGACAGCGGGGCTTGGAATCTGTATGGAGAATGGATGTCAGGAGATGAAGGAGATTGCAGATGATATCTGTCCGCCAGTGACGGAAGATGGGATTTATCGTGCATTTGAGAAGTATCATCTGATGTGAGACAGGACGGTAATCAGGAAAAAGCAGTATGTGATCGGAATGTAATAAAAGCTGTGCAGAAATGAAAGTGTTATGAATGATGATAATTATGGATAGATTTGTACATACTAGAATTGATCGGAAGCTAAAATGCTCCGTCCAGTAAATGGAGCGGCTTCAGAACATACCGGCTGAAGAAGGGTGAAAAAGATCAGTCTCCGGTATTTTCAGAAAACAGAAAAGAAAGGAACGGATAACAATGAAAAGTTTCAGCTATGTAATCAGAGATGAAGTAGGGATTCATGCGAGGCCGGCAGGTCTTTTGGTGAAGGAAGCAAAGAAATATCAGAGTAATGTAGTGATAAATAAAGCTGGAAAAAAAGCAGAGGCGACGAAGCTGATGGCGCTGATGAGCCTCGGGGTTAAGTGCGGGGATACTGTGGAGGTTGAGATATCAGGCGCGGACGAGGAGACTGCTTTTGAGGGAATCCGGACATTTTTCGAGAATCATCTGTAAACGGTGTGGAGCAGGAGGCAGGGCAGCATGTTGAAATTTTCAGGTAAATCTGTCTATAAGGGCGTGGCACTGGGGCGTGTAATTGTTCTGAGAAAAGAAAATTGTCAGGTAAAACGTACCAGAGCGGAGAATACAGAGGAAGAAATTGAACGTGTCAGGAGAGCTGCGGAACAGACGAAGAGCCAGCTGGCACGGTTGTATGAGAAAGCTGTCAGGGAAGTAGGAGAGACGAGTGCGGCAATTTTTGAGGTACATCAGATGATGCTTGAGGATGAAGATTATCTGGATGCAATCAACAGTATGATACGGACCGAAATGGTCAATGCGGAGTATGCAGTTGCAGCTACCGGAGATAATTTTTCGGAGATATTTTCCGGTATGGAGGATGAATATATGCGTGCGCGCGCTGCTGATATTCGGGATGTTTCAGATCGTCTGGTGCGGAATCTGACCGGAGAGCAGGAGACGGATATGAGTAGTATGGAACCGTCCGTGATTATAGCAGATGATCTGACTCCAAGTGAAACGGTTCAGATGGACAAGGAAAAGATACTGGCGTTTGTGACGGTTTATGGTTCGACAAATTCACATACGGCGATTCTGGCACGCATGATGAATATTCCGGCGCTGGTCGGTGTCCCGATGGATCTGACAGCGATTCAGAATGGGACGACTGCAGTGGTGGATGGATTTTCGGCGGAGGTTATTTTTGATCCGACGGAAGACATCTGCCAGAAAGTACGTGTCAGGATTCAGGAAGAGAATGAAAAGCTGCAGCTTCTGCAAAATCTGAAGGGAAAGGAAACTGTCACGCGCAGCGGAAGATCCATCCGGCTTTACGCCAATATTGGCAGTGTTTCTGATATAGGATATGTGCTGGAAAATGATGCCGCTGGAATTGGGTTGTTCCGAAGTGAGTTTTTGTATCTTGGAAGAATGGATTTCCCATCAGAGGAAGAACAGTTTCAGGCGTATAAACAGGCAGTTCAGATGATGGCGGAGAAAAAAGTGATTATCCGTACACTGGATATCGGAGCTGACAAACAAGTGGATTATTTTAAACTTGGGAAAGAAGACAATCCGGCGATGGGATACCGTGCGATACGAATCTGTCTGAAACAGCCGGAGATTTTCAGAACGCAGCTCCGGGCTTTGCTTCGGGCAGCCGTATACGGTAATCTCTCTGTGATGTATCCGATGATTACTTCCGTATGGGAGGTGCGCCGGGTTTATCAGATAGTAGAAGAAGTGCGGCAGGAACTGGAGGAGCAGCATATTCCTTATCGGATTCCAGAACAGGGAATTATGGTAGAGACTCCGGCAGCGGTTATGATCAGTGATGAATTAGCCGAGTTGGTGGATTTCTTCAGTATCGGAACGAATGACCTGACGCAGTATACACTTGCCATTGACCGTCAGAATGCGAAGCTGGATGATTTTTATGATCCGCATCACAAGGCGATTCTGCGGATGATACGGATGGTGGTAGAAAACGCACATAAATGCGGGAAGTGGGCCGGTATCTGCGGCGAGCTGGGTGCAGATCTGGAGCTGACGGAAGAGTTCGTGCGCATGGGAGTAGATGAGCTGTCTGTGGCGCCGTCCATGATACTCCGGGTCAGAAAACAGGTGCGGGAGATTATGTGATTTTCCGGGCATGTTTGGGATAGAAAACATTGGGATACCAGATAAAAATATATGATAAATCCGCGTATTCTCAAACATGCTCTTGCGTATTTGGGGTATTTTCGAGTATATTATAAGTAAGGCATATCTGTGATGGTGCAAAGCAGATATGACGAAGCAAAATGGAAAGGTTGATAGTGCAATGAAAAAAGAAGCAGGACAGAAGAAAAAAGGACAGAAAGCCGGAGTTTCACAGGCTGTTGCTGAAGTGAAGCAGCAGGAGCTGGTGGAAACCAAAAAGGCCGCAGCAGAAACGGAAGTGAAAAAAGAAGCAGCGGCAGCACAGGAATCAGCGAATCTTGAAGCAGTACGGAAAGCGAAAATACCGGAAGGGCTGGAGAAGGACGTGGATAGCCCGAAAGAAGATATTCCGGTAGAAGAAATGGAAGAACGGAATATGCAGGCACTAACAGAAGAGAAATTATTCGCAGATGGAACGCAGCCGAAGAAATTGGAAGAGCAGGTGCCGGAAGAAGAGAAAGCATCAACAGAAGAGACACTTGTGGAGCAGGAAGAGAAAGCTTTGGAGAAAGAGACAGCGGAGAAACCAGAATCTGAGCAGAAGTCTGTGTACCGCCGACGTTTTGAACGTCATCTGGATGAGCTGCGCTGGCTTTATATGGAACTTTACGAGAATGGTTCCATGTTTGCTGAGCTTTGTGATAACCTGTATCGTTTTTATGAGGAAAGAAATGATGATCTGAAAGCGCAGGATCTGGAACGTGAAGCGCATCCGGACTGGTATAAGCAGAACGATATGCTTGGAATGATGTTTTACATTGACAATTTTGCAGGCAATATGAAGGGTGTGGAGTCCAGGCTGGATTATCTGGAAAAGAGCAATGTGAATTATATCCATCTGATGCCGTTCCTCGAGACGCCGGAGGGACGTTCGGACGGCGGATATGCAGTTGCGGATTTCAGGAAGGTGCAGGAAAAGCTTGGTACGATGGAAGATCTGGAGAGTTTGACAGCAGCCTGCCATAAGAAGCATATGAATGTCTGCATGGATTTCGTTATGAATCATACCTCTGAGGATCATGAATGGGCAAAAAGAGCGCGCCAGGGTGACGGAGAGTATATGAGCCGCTACTTCTTCTATGACAATGATGTCATCCCGGGAATGTATGAACAGACAGTGCCGCAGGTATTCCCGACAACAGCGCCGGGCAATTTTACATGGCTGCCGGATGCGGGGCATTACGTAATGACTACTTTTTATCCGTATCAGTGGGATTTGAATTATAAGAATCCGCGTGTATTTAACGAAATGATGTACAACTTCCTGTATCTGGCTAATAAAGGAATTGATATTATCCGTATTGATGCCGTTCCGTATATCTGGAAAGAGCTGGGTACCCAGTGCAGAAACCTGAAACAGGTACATACGATTGTCCGGCTTATGCGTATGATCGGTGAGATCGTCTGCCCGGGCATACTGCTGCTTGGAGAGGTTGTTATGGAGCCGGAAAAGGTTGTGCCGTATTTCGGTACGGTAGAGAAACCGGAATGCCATATGCTGTATAACGTAACGACGATGGCGACGACCTGGCATACAGTTGCGACACGTGATGTCAGACTGCTGAAGAAGCAGCTGGATATTGTGAACGGCCTGCCTAAGGATTATGTATTCCTGAACTATCTGCGCTGCCATGATGATATCGGCTGGGGACTGGATTATGCAACACTGAGCTATGAAGGAATCGGTGAACGTTCCCACAAGCAGTACCTGAATGATTATTTCCTCGGGCTTGCGGGATACAGCAACAGCCGCGGAGAGCTTTATAATGCGGATCCGGTGACCGGAGATGCACGTTTCTGCGGAACAACGGCTTCTATGTGCGGAATTGAGAAGGCGGGCTTTGAGCAGGACGAAGAGGCAATGGAGCGCGCGATCCGTTTCGATGTAATGCTTCACGCATACATGTTTATGCAGTCCGGTATTCCGGTGTTGTACGGCGGAGATGAAGTGGCTCAGGTCAATGACTATACATATAAGGAAGATCCGCACAAGGCAGAGGACTCCCGTTATATCCATCGCGGAAAGATGAACTGGGAGCTGGCAAAGAATATTGATGATCCTGAGACAGTCGAAGGAAAAATGTTCCTTCAGCTTTCCAGACTGGAAGAAATCCGTAAGAGCGAGAAAGCATTTGTATCTTATGCGGATACATGGACGGTCGAGACATGGGAGCAGAGCGTGCTCTGTATGGGAAGATACTACGACGGGGATAAGATCATAGGATTATTCAATTTCAGCGAGAATGACAAGACGGCGTGGATCAATGAGACAGACGGAATGTACCGGGATCTGATCACCGGAACAAAGCTGCGTCCGATTGGTGTCAATATGCCGGCATACAGCTTCTGTTATCTGAAAAAAGAAGCTGAATAAAAATGCATCCCGGTATGCAGTAACAGATTGCAGATGAAACTGAAATGAAATAACTGAAATATCTGCGAAAAAGAAGCATTCATACGGTTGAATGCTTCTTTTTTTGGATATACTGTGCAGTTTTTGCAAATACTTAGAATAACCCGCAAGGAAAGGAGTGGTTGTTCTGAATCGGAAATTTATATTGAGATATTTAATTCTGGCAGCAATTCTTGTGGTATGTGCCGGAGCCGCATGGTATCTGACCAATACCGCCCGGGTTCCGTCAGAGGATGCGGTACTTGCCTGGTTGTCTGAAAGAACCGAGGAAAATGGAAAAACAGAGAAATTCGATACATCCCGGGATCTGGTGAATCGTACCATATCAGAATGGGAGGCATATTCTGATGGAGAATGAAACACTTTATCTGAAAATTGACAAAAATGTACAATCAAAAGGGAATCCCGTTTACCTGCGAGATATTGCTTCCATCAACTGTGCGAAAAAGCCGGTAGAAAACAAGGTAAAGACGCTGCGTCTGCCGACGGAGATCATCAAAGGACCGGGCCGTTATGTGTTTTCTGTGCTGGATGTGATTGAGACGATTCAGAAGGAATATCCGAATCTGGAGATCAATAATCTTGGGGAATCTGATTTCATTATCACAGTTGAGAAGGACCACACGCCGTCTGATGCGTGGAGCTGGTGCAAGACAGTTTTGGTCTGCCTGCTCGCCTTTTTTGGCGCTGCTTTTTCTATTATGGCTTTTAATAATGATGTCGGTGTCACAACTCTGTTTGGTCAATTGTATGAACAGTTTACCGGAAATGAAACCAGCGGATTTACTGTTCTGGAGATTTCGTATTCGATCGGAGTGGGGATGGGAATCCTGCTGTTTTTCCATCATTTTGCGAAGAAGAAAGGAATGTCGGATCCGACGCCTCTGGAGGTTGAAATGCGTACTTACGAGGATGATGTGGATATGACGCTGGTGGAATCCGGTAACCGTAAAGAAAAAACACTGTAGGAGGAACCTGAAAGCTGTGCTTCATAGCTGGGAAGCATGTTGCAGTTCGCAGACTGAAGGATTGTGAATCGTAATGTCGGGAAGCAGAACAGGAAGGAGAATGGGAAATGGGTTCACAGATTTTTTTGGGAATAGTGGGATTTTCCTCCGGCTTTCTTGTGGCCGGGGGTGTTGTTGCACTGATGATTGGTCTTGGGATTATTACCCGCTTCATAGGAGTGACACACACGGCGAAATATATAGCCTCGTTCGAGGATGCGATTCTGGCAGGAACTGTTGTCGGAACAATACTGACTGTTTTTGAGATTCACACAAATGGGGTAATTCCGGCGATACTCAGCGGAATTATTCTGCTTCTGACAGGACTGTTTATGGGCATTTTTGTTGGCGGCTGGATTATGGCATTGGCGGAGGTAGTGAATGTGTTCCCGGTATTTTTCCGGCGTTTTGGAATCATCAAGGGAATGAGCTGGATTGTGATCACAATGGCAATCGGGAAGATATCGGGCAGTATGTATTATTTCTATATGCGATGGGGAAAATCATAGCGGGACGGCTGTTCAGCCGCAGACAGAAGTTGCGTTATGCATGGCGTGCGGTTGAATATAACATCTGTTTTTCGTTCAGAAATCAATCAAAAACAGTTAACAGGGCTTCAATTACAGCCAGAACAGAGCCATCATTGTCTGACGGGCAATGATGGTTTTCTTTTTTGAAAAATGATATTTAA
>JAUNGL010000149.1 GCA_030524665.1 Lachnospiraceae bacterium
TCGCGGGTTCAATTCCCGCCATCAGCTCGCAGGAGAACCGCGTATTTAAAGGAATCCTTTATTTACGCGGTTTTTAGTTTTATACAGCTTCCTGAGGTATCACTCAGGCACAGTAAAATCTTCCGTACGCTCATACATAGACAGGGGAATCAATAAAATGAACGAGAATTTAATCGTAGTGGCAAGAATTCATACCGGTTTTCAGGAAAAATTCGGGATCCCGAGACAAAGCGGCCTCGTTCCGTCACTGCGGGGAGAAATCCATTTTGAGGGAGTGTTCCGGAATCCGGACGCCGTCCGGGGTATTGAAGAATACTCTCATCTGTGGCTGTTGTGGGGATTTTCCAAGGCAAAAAAGAACAGTATGAATCTGACGGTGGCTCCGCCCAGATTGGGCGGTAAAGAACGAAAAGGGATTTTTGCAACCCGTTCCCCGTTCCGGCCAAATTCGATTGGCCTGTCCAGTGTGCAGCTGGAGGAAGTCCGATACGACAAGAACGGGGAGCCAGTTCTGATCGTATCCGGCGCAGATCTGTTGGACGGCACTCCGATTTATGATATCAAGCCATATCTCCCTTACACAGATTCACATCCTGAGGCAAGCGGAAGCTTCGGGGAGGTGCACAGAAAAGACAGCATTGCCGTCACTTTCCCTGAGGAACTGAAGCAGAAGCTTCCGGAGGATTTGCAGCAAACTGTACTTGAGGTCCTTTCTCAGGATCCCAGAGCGGCCTATAATAAGAAGCCTGACTATGTATACGGTATGAGCTTCGCCGGATACGATATCCGTTTCGTGATTGAAGCAGATACTTTGGTTGTAAAGGAAATCGTGGACAGGCAAACATCCGATTGGGAAAGAATCAAGTAACAGGCAACCGCTTACCGAAGAAGAAACGGGCGGTGGATTTACATTTCATCCGCCGCCCTTCGCTGTCACAAGTATTTCCTGAGATTTTCCAGAACTACACGATACCCGTTCGCATACATATGAATTCCTTCGATCGTATATTCTTTTTTCAGCTTCCCTCTGTCGTCTGTCAGCCCCTGATTTACATCGATAAAATGGCAGTTTCTTTTCTGTGCAAGCTGCTCCGCGGCCTGATTCGCGATCTGAATATTTTCATTCGTTCTCGTGGCAAAAAGTGTCTCACTGCCTGCACCCTCCGGTATTTTATCTGTCTCATTTACCGGATAATAGGCCATCATATAAATCTCTGCATCGGGAAGCCTCTCCTGAATCCGCTCAAGGATCTTCTCATAATTTTCCATCAGCCTTTCCAGCCGATAGTCCGCCTTACTGATATCATTCGTTCCGATATTGATGAATATTTTGGACGGTTCTGTTCCGAATACCATCTCTTCCATAAATTCAAGCATGTCATCTGTGGTGAAACCGCCGATTCCGCGGTTATAAATGATCCTGTCCATCCCGCTCGTCATCAGAAGTTCATTCACAGGGAACTGTTCCATCAGAGAGGAACCTGTGAACAGGATTTCGCCCTTTCTGACCTCCTGATTCAGGATCCTGTAACGCTCCAGCTTTTCCTGCTGCTCCGCCCTTCCTCTTTGCTGTAATGCTTCTTCTATTTCTGTTCTCATCGTCCTTATGATCTCCTTCCCACTACTTTTCCGGCAGTCTGACTGTCCTCATACGTAATCTGCCAACCATTGGGACAGCCTGTCTATCCGCAGCCCGGATCTGCCCCTGAATGATATCATAAAAAGGAATGAGCCAAATTGCAAGAGAAATCACACACAGGCAGTTAATGAAACGTCACTTCCGTTCCAAACAGTGCATGTTCATCCAGATATTCTGCAAACGTCTTAGTCTGCTTCTTCTCCTCATAATCCTTTGACCAGTAATATCCTTTCAGGTGATCCATATATTCGACATAATCACACAAATAAACGTATACTTTATCCGTATTCCTGCCGTAAATCTGGTAGACCTCTATATTTCCCTGCGTCTCCAGCAAATCACCGTCCGCATCACAGATGACAGTAAGATAATCATCCCCATTCGCACTCTCCGGAATCATTGGTTCTGCCGTAATCTCATATGCAGTCCGTTCTACTTTCGCAATGCCTTCGCCGTTCTCGTTCGTCTTGTGAATCTCCACGGTTTCCAACTGGCTGCCGTTTAGATTTATATCAAACGCAAAGTCCCATTCGCCCGGATATTCTTCGTATTTCTGCACCAGATGGCTTCTCACATCACCTTCAGGATGTTTTACCATCTCTGTTTCCGTCGATTTTATATTACTGTAAATATTTGTCAGTTTCAGTTTCATCCGAAATTCATCCGGCAATTCTACTTTCTGGTCCGCGGATCGGCTCCCGAATTCTGCACGTATCACACCGACAAAGGTGTGCTGGTCTTCGAATTTTCCTTCCAGCTTATTGACCCCTGCAAACACATCATCCATACCTTCAATCTCTGCCTCCGCATCCAGATAGATAATATCATAAGCAAACTGATAGCCTTTCCAGTTCTCGATTTTATTCCAATCCTCTGGAAATCCGTCTTCATTTTCCAGCTTAACAGACAAGTATACAGCGTCTCTGGAACAGGCCATTTCCGCGATCGTCACGGTGACTCCGCCGGAGGTTCTGATATACGTACCATCTGCGGCATTATCCTGTATAGCTCCTTCCTTTCCTGCGTCCTGTACCGTTCCTGTTTCCTCTTTCCCGGCATTCTGCTCTTCACCTGCATTTTCTTCTGTGAGAAGCCAAACCGCATCCTTGCTGAAATCCCCTTTATAGCTGACCTCATGCTCTACTTTCTCAAAAAGATGCCCGATCAGCGGAATCTGGCTTGCGAGAACCGGATCATCAGTACCAACCAGAAGTACGCCTCCTAGTACAGCCGCTGCACTTCCTGCTCCAAGTACGGTTCTGCGGAACCGCTTCTTCCTCCTGTCCGTTTGAATCATCGCCAATGTCTCGTTCACTCTGTCATTTAACCGGTCTGATACCGGAATTTTATTCCACTCATTCTGCATAAACATAATCCTCCTGTAAATATGTCCGTAATTCCTTTTTCGCCCGGAAAAGATATGATTTAACCGAGCCCTCCGGAATATCCATGATTTCCGATATCTCGCTGATTTTCATATCATTGTAATATTTCAGGATCACAACTGTCCTGTATTGCTCCGGGAGCCGATCGACCGCATGATACAGATCGCACCTTTCTTCTATATGTGCGTCTCTGCCTGAACCCTGCTCCGGAAGTTCTTCCATACACATGATCCTGCTGCCGTCCTGCAGAGCTTTCAGTGCACAGTTGATCAGGATTCTGGTCAGCCACGTCCTGAAGTACTCCGGCTTCCGCAATCCTCCCACTGCCTCATAGGCAGTCAAAATACAATCCTGTACCACATCCAGCGCATCATCCTCATTTTTCATATAAAGATAGGCCGTGCGGTACAGATAATCCTGATACAGATGAATCAACTGCCCAAACGCCTGAAAGCTTCCATGCATGGATTTTCTGATCAGTCGTTCCGTCTCTCTGTTATTGGGCCGTTCTTCCACAAAATACCTCCTTCCCAGACACATTCCTTCGAAGGTTTATTGAATCTGTGTCCATTTCATTTACACAGATTAGATACTTTGACACGGAAAAAAGATACAATTTTTTTATAAAAAGCATGACTATACAGCCATGCTTTTTATTGCGTTCAATATGAAATTTCTTTCAGCTTTTCAGTTCAGCTCCGTACCTGACTTTTCCCCATTCAGATAAGCTCTCGCATTATCCATCGTCGTCCTGCTGATGGCTTCCAGTGCCTCCTCCGTGAAAAAGCCCTGATGCGAAGTTACGATTACGTTCGGGAAGGACAGCAGTCTCGCCGTTGTGGAGTGCATCATGATCTCATCCTCATGATTTTCAAATACGTTGCTGGTTTCTTCCTCATAAACATCCAGACCCACACCGAAAAACTTGTGTTCACGAATACCCATAATCAAATCATCTGTCTTCACCAGACCACCGCGGGAAGTATTGATCAGAATCACTCCATCCTTCATTTTCTTGATGGTATCAATATTAATCAGATGATATGTACTGTCCATCAGCGGGCAATGAAGTGAAATCAGATCACTCTTTGCCAGCAGCTCATCCATCTCAATATACTCCACAAAATCCAAATCCGGATTGTGATACATATCATAAGCAATAACTTTCATTCCATAACCGTGGCATATTTTCGCCATCGCAGCACCGATCTTGCCGGTTCCAATGATACCAGCCGTCTTGCCGTAGAAATTCACACCTACAAGTCCCTGAAGGCTGTAATTGTTCTCTCTCACACGCAGATACGCTTTGTGCAGGTGGCGGTTGACAGCCATTGCAAGTGACATCGCATGCTCGGCAACTGCCTCCGGTGAATAGCCCGGAACACGCATAACCTTAATACCGTACTTTGTCGCCGCATCCAGATCAACATTATTAAATCCTGCGCAGCGCATCAGGACAAGCTTCACTCCTCTCTCGCTGAGCACTTTCAGCACCTTTTCGCTTACGTCAGAGCTTACGAAAGCACATATGGCTTCACTGTCCGTTACATAGGATGCCGTTTTGGCTGAAAGCTCAGTTTCCCAGTACTCCAGCTCCAGCTCCGGATAAAGTGCTTTGATGCTGTTAAAAGACTCTTTGTCATAGCTTTTTGCTGCAAAAAATGTAATACGCATTTTCATTCTCCTTTATACTTTCAGAGCCCGGCGCCCTTCTGGCTGCTGTCCCTGGTTTTTGAATTCCATTGCTGATATCTCCTGATAGAATCCGCTCCTTTCGGAAATGGTAGTTTCTGGTAAATTCGGATCCTCTTGTATGTTAACACAAGCTAACTGTTTCTGCAATCAAAAATCTTTGGTTGTTCTTTCTTTCATTTCACGCCGTGTTACTCCGTCTTCCTCTGCTCTTCCTTCATCATTTTCAGCAGACGCTGCCGGTTATAGGTGAGGTGCATCACCATCGCACACCTTGCCCCCATGGCATCACGATTCAGAATCGCATCCGTAACCGCACGGTGCGTTTCAATTGTCTCCCGCTTCAGCATCCGGTGTGTCAGATTGGCAAATGTCACAACCGCTGTATTAATGATCGGAATCAGCACTTCCACCACACGGTTCTTGCTGCAGCGGGCAATACATGTATGGAACTCAATATCCTTCTGGATATGGTTTTTCCCGCTTAGATATAATTGTTCCACCTCATCACAGAGCTGCTTTAGCTGCGCCATCTCCTCCTCGGTCGCATAATCACATGCCATCGCCGCAATCTCCGGCTCCAGCATCAGACGCACCTCGAATAATTCCAGTGCAAGCTTATATTTATCCTGAAACCGCGACAGACCCAAAGGGTCACTCTCCAACGTGCTCGTACTGATTACGTATGTCCCTGATCCCCTTCGCACTTCCAGAATCCCTTTTGAAACCAGCCCCTTAACTGCCTCACGAATGGTACTCCTGCCCACGCCGAATTTTTCCGCCAGTTCAAATTCATTCGGCAGTTTCTGTCCGATTTCCACAGGTTTCTCCAGTATATAATTCATCAGTTCATTTTCCACATGAGAACCGAGCAGCTTATTATTTACTCTTTCAAATTGGTACATACCATTCCCCATTCCATACAACGCCTGATCCTATAATCCAGTTATCTCTCTCCCATGAATTGCCTGATCGCAAATGCGACTCCGCTGTCATCATTGGAACGGGTCACAAAATCTGCAATTGCCTTCACCTCGTCCTCGGCATTCTCCATTGCGACTCCCACGCCTGCAGTCTGCATAATGTTAAGATCATTCTGCGTATCGCCGCACGCCATTGTCTGCTCAATAGAAATGCCCAGCATATCTGCCAGAAACCTGAGTCCTATGCCCTTCTCAACCCCCGTCCTCGTCAGCTCCAGATTGTGAAAACCGCCGGACAAAAAGGTGATCTGAGGGCAGGCAGAAAACAGTTGAAATACTTTGTCACGGTCTTTGTAGGTTCCATCGCCGAGAGGATAAAAGTTGACTGTGATTTTCTGCACCTCTGCCTGTTTTTCTTCAATAAACCGTGCAAGATCCTCCTCTACTTTTCTCGTCCTCTTCACATATCGCTTCGTAGCTTCCGGAAATGTCAATTTATCCACCAAATGCTGTCGGTCCCTCTGACTATATGCTTCTCCATCAATAAATACATCAAAATGAACATCGTACCGGGAAAGTTCCCGGATCAGCCTGCACGCCAGACCGCGTTCCAGACTATCTGAATACAGGCATTCCTTCTCCGGTACACGATACACTGCCGCCCCATTCGTCGTAATCGCATAACGCACACCAAGCGGCGCCAGTTTTTCCACAGGAACTCCGACATACGGGCGCCCGGTGGACACAACAATATAGATACCTTTCTCAGATGCTTCGCAAATCGCCTTCTGATCCTCCTCCGAAATCTCACCATTCCCATTCAGAAGTGTCCCATCCAAATCCAGTGCAATCAATTGAATTCTTCTGTTTTCCATCTTTCGATACTTCTCCCAACTCAAAGAATAAGCAACCATCCGGAATTTCCTTCCGGCAAGATATACTATTGAGAAGAAAACCACTTCTCATAGCGCGCTAGAATCTGTTGATTCTGTTGCTATCATATCGGGTGAAATCCCGCAAGCGCGATTTCCTTCCGATATGATATATTATACTATCATTCAGGAAAATGTAAACTAAAACCAAAAAACAACACAAAAAAGGAGGGCTATCCGACTTTCTCGTCATCAGATAGCCCTTTTAGTGAATAATCTCAAGTTTCACTTCATAACCTCCTGCTTATTATTTTGTTTTCAGCTATAGAACCATGCTTCTCAATGGTATCTCCTCCTTCGGTTTATCACTGGTATAAACGCTTCATTGAGAGATTTTTGTTTTGTTAAGTAACTATCCCATTGGACCGTCCTCCTGAAATTATTTTGTTGGTTTCCTGTATTTCTTTTGTTGTTAGTATTGTACTATCTATTTTATTTTTTGTCAAGTACTTTTCTCATATTTTTGTGATTTATTTTCGAATTATCTGTTTATTTTGCATAAAGAACGTAGTTCTAGGATCTACATGTTCTTCATGCGAACAACCGGACGTGACTTTATAGCGTGTAAAGCAAATTCGTGTTTAATTCAAGAACTGAATATTTCATACGATGCCCCAGAGCGGGAGGAGCAGGCGGACAGAGGACGGACTGGAAGCTGTGCTCCGGGCTTTCCCGTAATGGCATAAAATCCGGCATTCAGGGCCGGATTTTAAG
>JAUNGL010000150.1 GCA_030524665.1 Lachnospiraceae bacterium
TAAAATTTAGGTTAGACCCCCAACACGGAGTTTAACCTTGGAGCTTAACTAACTGGCATTGGTTCAGCCATACAGGCCACAGACAGATGCTGCTTCGCATCATCTGTCTGTGGCTGCATCTATTTGGGTGCTAAACTTGTCACCAAATCAATACTTGTCACTGATTTAGAGGGAAAATGTCACAAATCTCAATTTTTTCCCGTATATCGTGTATAAACAACCCGCTGCGCAGCTTCGGTTCAAACCAGGTGGATTTCGGCGGCATCAGCCTTCCCGCATCTGCTACATCAAACAGTTCCCGGATCGAAACCGGATAAACCGCAAAAGCCACCGCGCAATCCTCGTTCACACGACGTTCCAGCTCTGTCAGACCGCGGATTCCCCCGATGAAGTCGATCCGCTCGTCGCGCTTTGGATCTCTAATTCCGAGTATCGGTTCCAGCAGTTCTCTCTGCAATACAGAAACATCGAGCCCCTCCACCGGATCATCATTCCGGTATTCATCACGGATATCCATCTGATACCATTTCCCCGCAAGATACATGGAAAAGCTTCCTTTTCTCTCCGGTTTCACAGCCCGGTCATACGGATTTATCGTAAATTTCCGTTCCACCTGCTCCAGAAACTGCTCTACTGTATACCCATTCAGATCCTTTACCACACGGTTGTAATCCATGATCATCAATTCTTCGTCCGGGAACAGAATTGACAGAAAATAATTGAATTCTTCTTCCCCGGTGTATCCCGGATGGCTCTTTCTGCGCATCTGACCAACTCTGACGGCAGACGCAGCCCGGTGATGTCCGTCTGCAATATAGACCCCCTGAATCTCCTCAAAGGTCTGCCGGATCTGAGAGATCTTTTCAGCCTCCGTGATCTTCCATCCACGGTGGCGGATTCCGTCCTTTGAAATAAAATCAAATACAGCCGGTGCCGTTTTTACCTGAGCGGTCAGCTCCCGGATCACCGTATTGGCACGGTATGCCAGAAAAATCGGCCCTGTCTGTGCCTCGCACGCATCCACATGGCGGATCCTGTCTTCTTCTTTTTCTGCACGTGTATTTTCATGCTTTTTAATAATCCCATTCAGATAATCATCCACAGACGCACACGCCACCAGCCCGGTCTGCGCACGCCCATCCATCGTCAGCTCATAGAGATAGTAGCATGCCGTGTCGTCCTTCCTGTAAATCCCCCGGCCAACCTGTTCCCAGAGCATATCATGTGCCTTTTGGTAGACCTCCGGTGCATACATATCCTGTGACGGATCAAACTGTGTCTCCGGCCGGTCAATATTCAAAAATGACAGGCGGTCTCTGGCAGCCTCTTCTGCCGCTTCCTCCCGGTGATACACATCATAGGGAAGCGCCGCCACGCGCGAAGTATATTCCGCCGCAGGACGGATTCCCTGAAATGGTCTGATGATTGCCATAATCCTCCTCCAAATAAATATCCCGCCAACTCATAACAGCCGGCGGGATGTTCCTATCATATGCTGTCGCAGCTTTTTTGCATCATGACCTCAGATGCTGTTTTCTGTTGCGTTATTTTACAATTCTGACTTTGATCACGCCATCTACTGCCTTCAGTCTCTCTAGTATTTCTTCTGAAACTACGGAATCGAGATCAAGCAGTGTATATGCATAATCACCCTTACTGGTGTTGCTCATATTTTTGATGTTAGTATCTGCCAGAATATCTGCGAAACGGCTGATCATCTTCTTTACATTCTTATGATAAATGGCAAGTCTTGCCTCTGCCTGACAGATGCCGAGATCACAGTTCGGATAATTTACGGAATTGCGGATATTTCCGTTTTCCATGAAATTCTTCAGTTCCTTCACTGCCATAACTGCACAATTGTCCTCTGATTCTGCCGTAGAAGCACCAAGATGCGGCGTAACGATGACTCCCTTCTTTCCGACTGTCACCGGATTTGGGAAATCCGATACATAGCGGTGTACTTTTCCCGCTTCAATTGCTGCAATCACTGCTTCCTCATCCACCAGCAGGTCACGTGCAAAATTCAGGATTACAACGTGATCCTTCATTAATTGAATCGCATCCGCATTGATCATCTTCCGTGTTGCATCCATCAGCGGCACATGAATTGTAATGTAGTCGCATTCACGATAGATTTCATTTACGTCGTTGATGTGATGGATATTCCGTGAAAGATTCCATGCGGCATCAATCGAAATATACGGGTCATATCCATATACATCCATTCCGAAATGAACCGCCGTATTGGCTACCTGAACTCCGATGGCTCCCAGACCAATGATTCCCAGTTTCTTTCCCATCAGCTCACGGCCTGCAAATTTCTTTTTTTCTTTCTCCGTTGCCTTTGCCACATCCTCGTTGCCTGCCTGGTTTTGTACCCAGTTCGCACCGCCAATGACATCGCGCGCCGCCATCAGCATTCCCGCAAATACCAACTCCTTCACGCCGTTAGCATTGGCCCCCGGCGTATTAAATACAACAATTCCCTGCTCTGCACAACGGTCAAGCGGAATATTGTTGACTCCGGCTCCTGCACGGGCAATAGCCTGCAGATTCTCCGGGAATTCCATCTCATGCATGCTGGCACTGCGGACTAGAACCACATCTGCCGCTTCCATGGAATCTACCTTGCTGTAATCCTCCGTAAACCGCTGAAGTCCTACCTCAGAGATTGGATTCAAACACATATACTGATACATTTTACCGATTCTCCTCTTCAAATGCTTTCATAAACTCTACCAGCTTCTGCACTCCCTCAACCGGCATTGCATTATAAATGCTGGCACGCATACCGCCGACGGTACGGTGTCCCTTCAGGTTCAGGAAGCCCGCCGCCTCGGCAGCCTTTACAAATCTGGCATCCATTTCCTTGTCACCCGTCACGAACGGCACATTCATCAGGGAACGGTCTTCCTTCACAACGGTTCCACGGAACAGACGGCTCTGATCCAGATAATCGTACAGGATCGCTGCCTTCTTTTCATTGTGTGCCTTCATTCCCTCGAGACCGCCCATGGACTGAATCCACTTGAATACCTTGCCGCACATATAGATACAGTAGCAATTCGGCGTGTTGTACATGGAGCCTGCGTCCGCATGCGTCTTATATTTCATCATCGTCGGAGTAAACGGAAGCACATCATCCGTAATCAGATCTTCACGCACAATGGCAATCACCATACCGGCAGGACCGATATTCTTCTGGACTCCACCGTAAATAATGCCGTAATCATTCACATTCACCGGCTCCGAAAGGAAACAGGAAGAGACATCGGATACGAGCAGCTTTCCTTTCGTATTCGGAAGCTTCTTATACTTCGTTCCGTAGATCGTATTATTTTCACAAATATATACATAATCCGCATCTTCGCTGATTGGCAGATCACTGCAGTCCGGAATATAGGAAAACGTCTGATCCTCGCTGGACGCGATCTTATTTGCCTTTCCGTATTTCTGTGCTTCCTGCCATGCTTTCTTCGCCCATTGGCCGGTCACAATATAATCAGCGACACGATTCTTCATCAGATTCATCGGAATCATTGCAAACTGAAGACTTGCTCCACCCTGCAGGAAAAGCACCTTATAATTCTCCGGAATATTCATCAGCTTCCGCAGATCCGCTTCCGCCTCCTGAATAATCTCATCAAACATTTTAGAACGATGGCTCATTTCCATTACGGACATCCCGCATCCTCTGTAATCCATCATTTCTTCCTGTGCTTCCTTCAGCACTGCCTCAGGTAAAACCGCAGGGCCTGCAGAAAAGTTGTATACTCTGCTCACTGTAATCTCCTCCTCGCCATTCGAGTTTCATTTTCAACAGCAACTGCCCGGGACACAGCCGCAATGGTTACTATCCGCAGCCCCCGGCTTACGAACAGTAACTGGCAGCCTTCTCTGCTGTTCCGGACAGTTACTTCTTTTCGGTCTATTCTATTCTTCTGTTAATTTTTTGTCAAGTTATTCTTCATCCTTCAGGTCATCCTGATCAAACACTTCTGCAATCGGCTGTCCGGCCGGAACCATCGGGAATACCTTGTCATCACAATCGATGATGCAGTCTATCACTACCGGTCTGCCAAGTGAAATCGCCTTTTCAAGTGCCGGACCAAACTCTTCTTTCTTTGTCACACGGATTCCCACTGCTCCCATTGCCTCTGCAAGCTTCACAAAATCAACAGAGTCATTCAGAATGGTCTGTGAATAACGTTTTCCGTAGAACAGCGTCTGCCACTGACGTACCATACCGAGCACATGGTTGTTGATGATGACTTCTACTACCGGGATATTGTAACGTGCTGCCGTTGCAATCTCATTCATATTCATACGGAAGCATCCGTCACCTGCAATATTGATGACAGTCTTATCCGGATTTGCCACCTTGGCTCCAATTGCAGCACCGAGGCCGTATCCCATTGTGCCGAGACCGCCGGAGGTCAGAAGTGTACGCGGAGCCGGATATTTGTAATACTGTGCCGCCCACATCTGATGCTGACCAACTTCTGTCACGATGAGCGCATCCCCCTTCGTCACGCGGTAGATTTCTTCCACTACATAAGGGCCTGTCAGTCCTTCCGTATTATATTTCAGCGGATACTTTCTCTTCAGTTCTTTTACAGACTCATCCCACTCATCATGTCTGTGATCCTCGATCCGCTCATTCAGACGCTTCAGTACTTCCTTCACGTCACCGATCACGCTTGCATCAACGACGATATTCTTATTGATCTCAGCCGGATCAACGTCGATCTGTACGATTTTCGCATGTCTCGCAAAGCTCTTTGCCTGGCCAACGACACGGTCACTGAATCTTGCTCCGACCGTAATCAGAAGGTCACACTGTGTCACACCGAGATTGGCAGCTTTCGTTCCATGCATTCCAAGCATGCCGCAGTAGAGCTCATTCTCTCCATTATATGCACCTTTTCCCATCAGGGAATCTGCAACCGGAGCATGTACCTTATCGGCGAATGCTTTCAGTTCTTCGGAAGCTTCGGAGATTACCGCGCCGCCTCCCACAAAGATAAACGGCTTCTTGCATTTATTAATCAGCTTTACAACCTTATCAAGGTCTTCTTCTTTGATATACTCCGTGCTGCGTACAACCGGTTCCGGCTTCATCGGCGTATATTCTGTAACACCTGCTGTTACGTCCTTCGTGATATCGATCAATACAGGCCCCGGCCTTCCTTCCTGTGCGATATGGAATGCCCAGCGGATCGTATCGGCCAGCTTGGTCACATCCTTTACGATAAAATTATGCTTCGTGATCGGCATCGTAACGCCTGTGATATCGATCTCCTGGAAGCTGTCCTTTCCGAGCATTGCAACTCCAACGTTCGCTGTAATCGCAACGATCGGCACCGAATCCATGTAAGCTGTCGCGATTCCGGTCACCAGATTCGTAGCACCCGGACCGGAAGTAGCCATACATACGCCAACCTTTCCGGTAGAACGTGCATATCCATCCGCTGCATGGGCAGCTCCCTGCTCATGAGAAGTCAGAATATGCCGGATTTCAGACTGATGCTTGTACAGTTCATCGTAAATATTCAGGATGGCACCTCCCGGATACCCAAAAATAGTGTCAACACCCTGCTCTTTGAGACATTCAATAACAATTTCGGACCCGTTCAATTTCATAATAGGTTCTCCTCTCTATTGCTGTTATCTGCATTTCATTCTTATCTGAAGCGGACACAGAAAACTTACTGCTCATACCATCGCAGCCCTTGTTTCTATACCAGACGATTCACAACGGAGACCAACTGTCATCCGTCTCCATGCCCGCATAATACCATGAATCACATCCTTATCGCGGCAGTTCCAGTACTGCACCGCGGTTACCCGAGGTAACAAGTGACGCATAGCGAGCCAGATATCCGTGTGTAATCTTCGGCTCGCGCGGCTGCCACTTCGCTCTGCGGACTGCCAGCTCTTCGTCGCTGACTGCCAGATTCAGGCTGCATTCAGGGATATTGATCTGAATGATATCGCCCTCTTCCACCAATGCAATCGGACCGCCTACGGCTGCCTCCGGGGATACGTGTCCAATCGATGCACCTCTCGATGCGCCGCTGAACCGTCCATCGGTAATCAATGCAACGCTGGAGCCAAGTCCCATGCCTGCAATTGCAGAGGTCGGATTCAGCATCTCACGCATACCCGGTCCACCCTTCGGCCCCTCGTAACGGATCACCACAACATCTCCCGGCTGGATTTTTCCTCCAAGGATCGCTGCGATCGCATCTTCTTCGCAGTCAAAGACGCGTGCCGGACCTTCATGCACCATCATCTCCGGTACCACTGCTGAACGCTTCACCACACCGGAATCAGGGGCCAGATTTCCCTTCAGGATGGCAAGTCCGCCTGTCGTGCTGTACGGATTATCAATCGGGCGGATCACCTCCGGATTGCGGTTGACACAGCCTTCGATATTCTCTCCCACCGTCTTTCCTGTCACAGTCATGCAGTCCAGATTCAGCAGGCCTTTTTTATTTAATTCATTCATTACAGCATAGACGCCGCCTGCTTCGTTCAGGTCTTCCATATAAGTCGGGCCTGCCGGAGCCAGATGGCAGAGGTTCGGCGTACGTGCACTTACCTCATTTGCAATATCTACATTCAGCTCCACGCCCGCCTCATGTGCGATAGCCGGAAGGTGCAGCATACTGTTCGTCGAACATCCAAGTGCCATATCAACGGTCAGCGCATTCATAAATGCCTTCTCTGTCATGATATCACGCGGACGGATATCCTGCTTCAGAAGCTCCATAATCTGCATACCTGCCATCTTTGCAAGGCGGATACGTTCGGAATAAACAGCCGGAATCGTTCCGTTGCCCCTCAGTCCCATTCCGAGCACCTCGGTCAGGCAGTTCATACTATTTGCCGTATACATACCGGAGCAGGAGCCGCAGGTCGGGCAGACCTTCTCCTCGTACTCAGTCACTTCCTCAGCACTCATTTTGCCCGCAGTGTGTTCTCCGACTGCCTCGAACATGCTGGAAAGGCTTCTCTTTCTTCCCTTCAGATGACCGGCGAGCATCGGACCGCCACTGACAAAAATCGTCGGAATGTTCAGTCTGGCCGCTGCCATCAGAAGCCCCGGCACGTTCTTGTCACAGTTCGGGATCATGACCAGAGCATCAAACTGATGTGCCATCGCCATACATTCTGTAGAATCTGCAATCAGATCCCTCGTCACAAGCGAATACTTCATACCGGTATGGCCC
>JAUNGL010000151.1 GCA_030524665.1 Lachnospiraceae bacterium
CAGCCTGTTTTTGTTCTTTGCTGGTCAGTTTACGCTCAGTTTTTAATTGTTCTCTCTGCAATTGCAAAGCCTGCTGCGATTTTGTGCCAATCCCTGTCACCAGGGTTTGTTTTCTCGCTTCCCTTTGGATTCTCTTGGGATTGTCCTTCTCTTTCTTTACAACCACATCAACAGACGGACTGAATTTTAAATTGCAGTAATTCTTCAGCACATAATCCCAGACTTCATAGTCTTTCGGCTCAGCACCAAATGTAACTTTGCAAACGGAAAGCTTCCCGCCATCCACTCGCTCAAATACACCGACCCAGAACGGTTCTTCAAAGAATACTGTCAATTTTCCTGTTACTTTGTCCATAACGAAACCCTCCTTATTGTGTCATGAACAAAGAACGGACAACCCGGAGGGGCAGGTTACTTACCTCATTATAATGAGACGGCCGGGCTACCTTCCGGCTCTGGCACATTCAGAGAATGCACGTTGCGTTTTTATCTTTGTATTTATATTTTTCAACTGCCTATACTCCTCTGGCCCAACGCCAGATGTCCTTTTCAACGCAGACATTGAGACCACAGCAGCCGGCAAATTCAAGGTCATATTTTATATATAGATCAGCAAGCATTTCCTTTACTCTCCGGTAATAGTCAAGTGAGGGCGGCTTCATAGAACCATTCACAGGTTTTCCAAAAGGTATCCAGACCGATGCGCTTGGAATAATGCCACGCTTTGTGAGTGCTTCAAACTGTCCGCCTGAGAAACAATACTGACAGGGTTTTCCGGCGCATCGGAGTGACTTCTTTTCCTTTATAGTACAGCGTTGGGATATCACCATTCAGTTGCACGTAAGCGCATCAGGATATATCCGATAATTTTTACAACATCTCTGATATACTGCTTTATCTATCATTAGTCCACGGCTTACAATCATACACTTCAGCTCAATAGAATCAACGGATTGTCCATCTAAAGTAAAGTTCATTTTTTATCTCTCCTTTTTGCCGGAAAAAATGGGCACTGAATTAACAGGCATTCTTTGTTGATGTTGACGTGTGTGCAAGATGGTTTCGTCAGCGGCATATCAATCCCAAACCATTCCGATGTAAAGGTTACCGCCGTCTCAATTGCAATTCTGCTTGTTCTTTTGCAGCATCGAACGCCCCCGGTCTCAGCATTTTTTTCAAGACACTGTGCAACGAGACGCTGAGGGAATGGCCATGCCTCTTTATGTAATGGATTAGAGCCGGTTATCACGCTGAGATAGATCCCTGCACCAACCGAGGCGCCGCATGCACCCCAGTATCCACAGACTCCTCCTGGAACCTGTTTTGCTCTTTTCAGGGCTTCTATAAGGCTGCCTTCGAGACTGATCTCTCCGCCATTGTTTTTATATGCTGTGAGCAGCACACACGGAACAATAACATGGTGCTCCGGACCGTGCATGTGGACAGAGGGCAGTTCCATGACCATATCAAGCAGCTTCTGTGGATCTTTTTCATCGCTTGCAAGCAGTCTGGGCAGGAAAAAAGAAGTCAGTTCTGTCTCATGGCAAGTATCGCAGACATAATGACCATCTTCACACTCACAGCCAGAGATGAATTCTTTCTTGCATATGAGGCATTTTCTGATCCTGGATTGATCGGAATATATCAGTGGTTTGCCGCAGATCAGACAGCCCGAAGGTCTGATCTCAGTGCCTGGGAAAGCATAATCGTATTGTCTTTTTTTATTATCATTATTCATAGTTACACCTTTGTGTATAGCGCTGCTACAAATCATTCATAAGCATTCAAATACACTCTTTCATCTCAGATGGTATCATGCATACACAATCCTTTCGGTAAGAATCACAATCATAAGAGATCCTCTTTATACTAAGAATATACTCTAAGAATCAAGAAATTGTCAATATGAAGGAAATCAGCTGATCGGGCAGGTGGGGTAGTTGTCCCGTGAATAGTAACTCCACTTGATTAATTAGCCACGCACAACATTTTCGCTTTCTTGACTTTATGCCTTGAGTATACTATCATGATCAAAACAGGTCTGTTGTTTATACTGGGTGACAGAATGCTTTGAAAATCCTGAAGAAGCGTACAGGTGTTCAAATAAGCAGGCAAATTTTCAGTTAAGAAATGGAGGATGAAAAATGCATAATGGATTAGAGAGATTCCTGACTGCCCAGCAGGATTGTTACACAACTGCTCTGCAGGAGATACGGAGCGGACGGAAACAAAGTCACTGGATGTGGTTTATTTTTCCGCAGATTGTGGGACTTGGTCACAGTGAGATATCCCGATATTATGGAATCAAGGATATAAATGAGGCAAAAGCATATATGGAGAATGATGTTCTTGGAAGAAATCTGATCGAAATATCTGAGGCATTGCTGGAAGTAGATTCCGACAATGCGGCCGCCGTGATGGGCTGGCCGGATAATCTGAAATTGAAATCCTCTATGACCTTATTTTCGCTGGCAAAACCAGAATGCGAAGTGTTTCAGAAGGTGCTGGATAAATTTTTCAGAGGAGAAAAGGACCAGAAAACGATAGCGATTTTGGAAAACCAATGATCCGTTTGATATCTGCTGCGCTGAAATGGACGCAGGCACAGGCACAGGAGTGAGCTTTGAAGCGCTGAAAAAATCCCGACTACTGACACAGTCGGGATTTTTCAGTCATATCAGGGACTTTTTTACCACTACAGCCAGTGCATCCTGTAGTCTTGTTCGCACTGAAAACAAAACATTTCTGTTGAAATTGCTTTTGACATTTTTGTATCCTACCTATTCGCTGATCATATTACCGTCAGTTGATATGACAACTACCTGCCACGGTATGAATTTCCCGCTGGCCTGCAAAGCTTCTTTTGCAGCGTGTTCCAGACCACCGCAGCATGGAACCTCCATACGCACAATGGTAACACTTTTTATGTCATTTTCACGGATGATGGCGGTTAGTTTTTCTGCATAGCTCACATGGTCCAGTTTGGGACATCCGATCAGAGTAACTCTGTTTTTGATGAACCGATGATGAAAATTTCCATATGCATATGCCGTGCAGTCAGCCGCAATCAAAAGATTTGCGCCGTGAAGAAACGGGGCATTTACAGGCACCAGCCTGATCTGTACCGGCCACTGTGAGAGATGGCTTTTTACCATATCGGAATCGGATACGGAACAGGCTTCCTGCTCATGGTGAATCTGTTTTACATTGGTACCGGGACATCCGCAGGGCAGCGTACCTCTTTTTTTCTGCTGTGCAGCTTTCACAGCATTCTCATCGTAAGCGGCAGCTTCCCGTTCTGTGAAAGTGATCGCCCCGGCAGGACATGATGGAAGGCAGTCGCCCAGACCGTCACAGTAATCGTCACGGAGAAGTCTGGCTTTTCCGTCTACCATACCGATTGCCCCTTCATGGCATGCCTCTGCGCACGCTCCACAACCGTTGCATTTTTCTTCATCAATCTGAATAATCCTTCGAATCATATTTTCGCCTCCTTGACTTTGTGACTTGAGTATACTATCATAAACAAAACCAGTCTGTTGTTTATACAACGAAAGGATTGCTGTGAAAAAATATTTAACTTTGTTAAAAAGTACAAAATTGTTCCAGGATATTGAGGAAACAGAGATTGAATCCATGCTGGACTGTCTCTCCGCATACGCACAGATCTATCAAAAAGGAGAGTGTATATTTCACAGAGGAGAACGCATTACCAGTGTGGCGATGCTGCTGGAAGGATGTATCCATATTCAGAAAGAGGATTACTGGGGGAATTTGAGTATTTTGAGTGAGATTTCGGCGGGCGAGATATTTGGAGAAGTCTATGCCTGCCTTGGCAATGAAAAAATATTAAACAATGCAGTGGCAGTCAGGCAGAGTACGGTTCTTTTTCTTGATATCAGCCGAATTCTTACCGTCTGCCCGTCAGCCTGCCGTTTCCATGGGCGTCTGATCCGGAATCTGCTTTCTGTCATCGCATCCAAGAACAAGATACTCACACAAAAGCTGTCACATATGTCACAGAGGACTACCCGTGAGAAATTGTTATCCTATCTGTCGGAGCAGTCTCTGAGGACTGGATGTTCTTCCTTCGATATTCCGTTCAACCGGCAGCAATTGGCCGATTTTCTCTCTGTTGACCGGAGCGCCATGTCGAACGAACTTTGCAAAATGCGGGATGAAGGGATACTGGCGTTTGATAAAAATCATTTTGTATTATATTAGGAGTATTTTTAACTGTGAATTTAGGAGGATCATTATGAATTTGAAAGAATTTAGATGGACACACGAGCCGGAAAGCTACAAAATAGATGAGGATAGCATTGAGATTGTTACCAGACCGCATACGGATTTATGGCAAAGAACGTATTACCATTTTCAGAATGACAATGCCCCGGTTTTGCAGATAGAAACAGATAAAAAATATTTTAGTTTCGTAGTAAAAACAGAATTTCACGAAAGTCATCATAGATTTGACCAATGTGGTATTGTGATGTATCTGGACAGTGAAAATTGGCTGAAAGGTTCTATCGAATATGAAAATGAGGAATACCAGCATTTGGGAAGTGTGGTAACAAATCATGGATATTCCGACTGGGCTACTACAGCGATAGATGCTTCTGTGAAATCTATGTGGTATCGCCTGAGCAGAAGAGAAGATGATTACTGTATTGAGTGTTCTTCTGATGGTGTTACATTTCGTCAGATGAGAATCTGCCATATGTTTCACGGCGGCGGCAAAATCACGTTTGGAATTTACGCGTGTTCACCGGAAGATTCCTCATTCAGAGCAGTATTTACACATATGCAGCTCATGGAATGCCAGTGGAAGGCGCATGAAGGGCAGCAGCCGGATGAGGATTGTTAAAACCAACTGTAAATGAATGCAGATTTTTGCATGAAAAAAAGAAAGTCAGAATTGGCAAGAGATGATAGAAGAAATTGTAAAAAGAAGAAGCATACGTAAATATAAACAGGATGAAGTTCCAGTGGAAGTGATCAAACAGATCATTCAGGCCGGACGGCTTGCACCATCCGGGAAAAATAAACAGCCGTGGAAGTTTCTTGTATATGGCAAAGCAGCAAAGGAAGAACTGCTTGCGGCCATGGAAAAAGGTATCCATCGGGAATCGAGTGGGAATACTTTGCTGCCGGATTCCGGATATGGTCTGCCGGATGCCAGAAACACTTTGCGGATCATGAGTGAAGCTCCAACTCTCATGATAGTAATGAACCCATATGGCAAATCACCGTTTGAGAAGATTACGGTAGATGAGCGTGTTACGGAAATCGTAGATTCCCTTTCCATCGGCGCAGCCATCCAGAATATGCTCCTGGAAGCAGAGTATTTGGGAATTGGAACCTTGTGGATCGCGAATACCTGCTTTGCTTATCCGGAGCTGACAGCGTGTATCAAAGAGCAGGGACAGCTGATTGGCGCGGTTGCCATTGGCTATGCAGAGGAGGCACCCGGGCAGAGACCAAGAAAAGCAATGGAGGAGATTATAGAGTATCGTTTCTGAATAAGGGGTTAGGGACTGAAACAACTATAATTATGAACAGGGAGTGTTGGACGTGGAAGGTGTCGCAAGATACAAAGTGAGGTTGATGGAGCATAATCCAAAATGGGAAGATGAATTTTTAAAGGTAAAAAATGAGCTGATCGAATGTTGGGGAAGCAGTATCACAGACATCCAGCATGTGGGCAGCACGGCAATCAGATCGATTTGCGCAAAACCTATTCTCGACGTTGCCGTTCAGGTAACATCCATTTCAAATCTTGACATAGAGGCATTGACCAGCCGGGGATATGACTATTGCGGTTCTCAGCATGGAAATGAAAATTATCATTTGTTTGTACTTAGGAGCAAGGAGGGTGCATCCCTCCGTCATATCCACTGCTATGACAAATCAGAAAAAGAATTTGATTTATTAGTCGGATTCTGCAAGTATTTGAATGCGCACAGGGAACAGGCTCTGGAATACGAAAATCTCAAAAAAACTCTTGCAGAAAAATATCCGGATGACAGGACAGCGTACACGGCAGGGAAAGAGGAGTTTATAAAATCAATTTACGGCAGATTATCCTCTTGACGTCACCAGTTGCCGTTTTTCAAGTATCTTTTTGGTTCACCAGGAGTAAGCAAAGAAATTTATCAGACGGGAAAATAGGGGGGTTATGAGAAAAGTTATTTTATTCATTGCGATGAGTCTGGATGGCTATATTGCTGACCGTGAAGGAAACGTGGATTGGCTTGGCGGTCAGGGAAATGAGGAAGAGATGGTAGATACCTATTCCGAGTTTGTGTCACATGTGGATACGGTAGTTATGGGATGGAATACCTACCATCAGATTATCACGGAATTGTCACCGGATGAATGGGGTTACAAGGATCTGACCAGTTATGTCATCACGCATAATGACTATCCTTCTACAGAAAGGATACGTTTTTCCAATGAAAGCCCCTGTAAATTAATCAAAGCTCTGAAGCAGGAAGAAGGAAAAGATATCTGGATCTGCGGCGGTGCCAATATCGTGCATCAGCTTATGAGTGAAGATCTGATTGACATTTATTATGTTTCGGTGATACCAATTCTTTTAGGAACGGGAATCCGTCTTTTTGACGACATCGATCAAAAAATACCTCTGAAATTAGTAAAGACGCAGAGTTATGATGGAATCACAGATTTAGTATATGAACATAGAGGAACGCATTATGATTCGAAAACACGGAATTTATAAATCCAACAGGAGTTTTTGATTCATGAGCAGACGAGGCCAGACCAGCTTATGCAGACCGCCTGCCGCTACCGTTCCTACTGGGGAAAACAGGGAGGGATCACGGTCAGCGGAGGGGGAACCGCTTCTTCAGATTGATTTTCTGACGGAGCTTTTCCAGAAAGCAAAGTCTATGGGAATCCATACGGTACTGGACACCAGCGGTAACCCGTTCACAGAAGGAGAGCCTTTCTTTTCCAAATGGACAAAACTGATGGACTATCCGTTGACTGGAATTCAGCCGCCGACGGCAGAGCGGGTTCGGAATGCAGAACGGATTTTGAAACTGGATTCCGGATTGGATAAAACCAAGTACTCATAAGCTTCCGGTATTTCTTCAGACCATGACGCATCTTTCATTTTGTAAATCCATTTCAGATTTCCTCCTGTTTTTGTGTCTTTCCTCTGTATTCAGAA
>JAUNGL010000009.1 GCA_030524665.1 Lachnospiraceae bacterium
AAGTGAGTAACGCCAGAATGAACATACCAAAAGCCATAAGGTCTTTGAAATCAAAACGATTGTTATTGTTCATCAGCACCGCCCCCATTCTATGTAAGAATAGAGGACAATCAAGCCTGTAAAACGGCTGATTCCATATTAGAATCATATCATATATACCTATTCGATTCAACGATTTTCTACACTAAAAGACTCTGGATTTTCCAATTAAATCAAGTGAATAAACTTACTGAAATCAGTAAATCTACGCTGGTCCGATTTAAACGATATAAAATTAAAGGAGATTTTGCCCTATAATTGTATTCTTATCTGTTATGACTATAAGGCCCTCCGTATTGTGTAATTATGATCTGTGCCAGCTTTGCGTTTGGGGTAGTGATATGAATCGGATATTCCAGTCTTTTCTCATAATGCCACATCAGCAGGCACCTCCTTCCAGCTCCCATGGCCACGGCTGTGTCATCCACTCCCAGGAATCGCAGTCTGTGCCGTCAATATCTGCAAGTGTCAGCGGACCATATTTCTCTGCATAAGCTGCAAGCGCACGGTTCCGCAGCATATTATATTTTCTGAAATACTGCATGGCTTCCTGATCTTCCGGGTGGGTATCCAGATAGAGCATTGCTTCATAGGCAGCAAAACTGACTTCATTCAGGAAGTCCAGAAGCTGCATGCGGTTTCCGGAAGGGATAGAATCACAGGAATATTCCTGCCTGCATGGACACGACATGTTACAGGCTTCCTTCATCGGCCGCTTATCCTGCATACGTTCCCTGTAACTTCCCATATTGCTCCTCATCGTATTCTGGCACTGGGATGTATAACCCTGCTGCATATGGTTCTGCCCCATACAGCCCTGATGCATCATATTCTGATATCCGGAGCCCCGGTTCATCGAATTCTGATTCATACAGTTCCTGCTGTTCATCGGCATGCACCTCCTTTTCCGCAGAATGGCTTGCAAAGGCATGGGAAAATTGTACCAAGCTGCAGACCACGGCACGGTTCAAAGGTCTGATTCCAATGCTGATAAGGAACATAAGCCATGGCAAGCGGTGCATCCGCCATAGTCATATGGTGATATATTTCGCTGACTCTGCTGTTTGTCTTTTCCTTCTGACATGCACAGTCTGAACGGGATATCTCCTGCATATATGCTCATCTCCTGACAAAAATGATTGATTTCATAATAATATATGAAACAAAAAAGAAAATGACAGTTGTACTGGAAAAATGAAAAAAGATATGGTATGATAACCCGGTATATGATTTGCAGCCAAATATATAAGCAAGTGCAAGACGAACTGTCATTCATGGCAGGAGAGGGCAGTACAGATCTTCTCCGTCTGGCTTGCTGTTACGCGGAAATGAAAGGATTATTATGGCAGTACAATCTGATAATTTACGCCCCGTCCGCGGGACAAAAGCCTCTCATTCACAGGCAGCAAAAAAACGCCCGGTGGATCAGAGACAGAAACAAAAACTGAAGCAGCAAACGGCCGAGCGTCAGAAGCAGCGTATCAATCAACAGACAGCTCAGCATCAGAGATCCAATATAAAGTCACAGGCAGGACAGCGGAAAAAGAAAAAGTCCGGCTACAGAGCTTTAAGCTCCGTATTGGTATCAGAACCGGATTATTATGATTACAATTTACTGGCAGTTGTGATCCTTCTCACCTGCTTCGGTCTGGTTATGCTCTACAGTACAAGTGCATATGAGGCAAGTCTCGGTGAGAATGGAAACGATATGTTCTATTTCGGGAAGCAGGCAGTGATCAGTGCAGGTGCACTGATTCTGGTACTTCTTGGCTCCCAGATTGATTATCACTTTTTGTCGAAATTTTCCATGCATCTGTACTGGATTGCAGTTGTATTCCTGATCGCGACGAAATTTATCGGAAGAGAGGTCAACGGTGCGAAGCGCTGGATTTATTTCGGACCGATTTCCTTCCAGCCGGCCGAACTGGCCAAGCTGGCGATTATCCTGTTTTTACCGACGCTGATTGTGAAAATGGGACATAAGCTGAAGGGATGGAAAGCACCTGGTGTCGTTTTCCTGTTCGGAGGGTTTGCCTCCTTCTGCACATACGTGTTTACAGATAATCTGAGTACGGCACTGATTATTCTCGGAATTACCGTCATTCTGATTTTCATCGCACATCCAAAGACTATGCCCTTTGTCATTGGGGGAGGGATCGGAGCAGTTCTGGTCGTGATTCTCGTATGGTTTCTGGTAACTATGGCAGATGGCAGCGGAAGTTTCCGTATCCGCCGTATTCAGGTCTGGCTTGACCCGGAATCCTATTCGAGTGTCGGCGGTTATCAGGTCATGCAGGCACTTTATGCAATCGGTTCCGGCGGCTTTCTCGGCAAGGGCCTTGGAAACAGTGCACAGAAGCTCGGCGCACTGCCTGAAGCACAGAATGATATGATTTTTTCCATTATATGTGAGGAGCTTGGAATTTTCGGAGCAGCACTTCTGATGCTGATGTTTATATTCATGCTGTACCGTCTGGTATTTATCGCACAGAATGCACCGGATTTACTGGGCTCCCTGATAGTATCGGGTATTTTTGTCCACATTGCACTTCAGGTAGTGCTGAATATCGCGGTCGTGATCAATCTGATCCCCACCACAGGTATTACGCTGCCGTTTGTCAGCTACGGTGGTACATCCATCCTGTTCCTGATGGCAGAGATGGCACTGGCACTCAGTGTATCGAGACAGATACGATTCCGGTCATAACTATAACTGCACCTCGTTGGCTTTAGCGTCAACGGGGAATTTGCTCAATTTGTAATGTATCGTATCGGAAAATGTCCGGATTTGCAGAGTTTTATCATTACTGCCCACGGAAAGGACAGGACTATTTCCGATATGATATCGACAGAATCAGCTGATTCTGGAGTGCTGTGAGAATAAGCTTCTCACAGTGCTATATATTATGCCGTACTGCAGCGGAGTTTTTGAGATTTGTCTCCGGATTTGCTGCGGCAGTCAGGGGAGTATGGAATCATTTCTCCTGTTTCAGAATGATTATGGAAAGAGGTTAAAAAAATGAGTAACGTCAAGACAAGATTTGCACCCAGCCCGACAGGACGGATGCATGTGGGAAATCTGAGGACTGCTTTGTATGCGTATCTGATCGCAAAACACTCGGGCGGTACGTTTATGCTCCGTATCGAAGACACTGACCAGGAGCGTCTGGTAGAAGGCGCCGTTGATATTATTTACCGGACCCTGGCTAAGACCGGGCTGGTACACGATGAGGGGCCGGACAAGGACGGCGGATGCGGTCCATACGTGCAGAGTGAGCGTCAGAAAGCCGGTATTTATCTGGAATATGCAAAGAAACTGATTGAAAAAGGCGAAGCATATTACTGTTTCTGCGACAAGGAGCGTCTCGATTCCCTGAAGCAGGAGGTAGCAGGAAAAGAAATCGTTGTTTACGACAAGCACTGCCTGCATTTGTCGAAGGAAGAGGTAGAAGCGAAGCTGGCTGCCGGAGTCCCGTATGTTATCCGCCAGAATGTACCAAGGGAAGGTACGACGAGCTTCGTCGATGAGATTTATGGCGTGATCGAGGTTCCGAACGCAGAGCTGGATGATATGATCCTGATCAAATCAGACGGCTATCCAACCTATAATTTCGCCAATGTAGTAGATGACCATTTGATGGGAATCACCCATGTAGTGCGTGGAAATGAATATCTTTCATCTGCTCCGAAGTATAATCGGCTCTATGAAGCATTTGGATGGGAAGTTCCTGTATACGTACACTGCCCGCTGATCACAAACGAAGAACACAAAAAGCTCAGCAAGCGTTCCGGTCATTCTTCCTACGAAGATCTGCTGGAACAGGGCTTTGTATCAGAAGCAATTGTTAATTATGTGGCTCTTCTCGGCTGGTGCCCGGAGGATAATCGTGAGATTTTCTCTCTTGAAGAGCTGGTAGAAGCATTTGACTACCATCATATGAGCAAATCCCCGGCCGTATTTGATATACAGAAGCTCCGCTGGATGAACGGAGAGTATCTGAAAGCTATGGACAGCGAGGATTTCTACCAGAGAGCACTTCCATATCTGCAGAAGGTCATTACAAAGGATATGGATCTGCACAAGATTGCGGAGATGGTCAAGACACGGATCGAAGTCTTCCCGGATATCGCTGAGATGGTTGATTTCTTTCAGGAAGTACCGGAATATGATCCGGCTATCTATACACACAAGAAAATGAAGACAAATATGCAGAGCTCTTATGAGGTATTAAAAGACCTCCTTCCCCTCCTCACAGCACAGGAGGATTACAGCAATGATGCCCTCTATGCGCTCCTGAAGGGCTACACGGAAGAGAAGGGCTATAAGAATGGCTACGTACTCTGGCCGGTACGGATTGCAGTATCCGGCAAGCAGATGACTCCTGCCGGGGCAACCGAGATCATGGAAGTCATCGGCAAGGACGAGACCGTGGCAAGAATCGGCAAAGCAATCGAACTGTTAGGAGAAGCATGCAAATAAGCGAAGCACAGTCAAGGGCAATCGCCCACCAGACGGGACCGGCTATGGTACTTGCCGGTCCCGGTTCCGGAAAAACCCTCGTAATCACAAACCGAACCAGATATCTCATTGAATCCTGCGGCGTAAAGCCTGGAGAAATACTGGTCATTACCTTTACAAAAGCAGCTGCGGCAGAGATGCGGGAGCGTTTTTCACGTATGTCAAACGCACGAGGAGTGACATTTGGGACATTTCATGCCGTTTTCTTCGGCATTTTAAAACATGCCTATCACTATACAGCCGCCAACATCCTGCGTGAAGATCAGAAGTATCACATCTTACAGGAGCTGGTACATGAAACCAAGGTTGTGATGGAGGATGAGAAAGAGTTTCTGTCTGACCTGATTTCTGAAATCAGTATGGTCAAAAACGAGCGGATCGATCTGAATCATTACTACTCACGCCTTTGCCCGGAGGAAACCTTCCGCACAATCTTCCGCCGGTATGAAGAAATCCATAAGAACCAGGGATTACTCGACTTTGACGATATGCTGGTCTACAGTTATGAACTATTGAAAGCCCGACCGGATATCCTTTCCGGATGGCAGAAACGGTTCCGCTATATTCTGGTCGATGAGTTTCAGGATATCAATGCGCTGCAGTATGAGATCGTCCGGATGCTTGCCATGCCTGAAAACAATCTGTTTATCGTCGGTGATGACGATCAGTCCATCTATCGTTTCCGCGGAGCCAAACCTGAAATCATGCTGAATTTCCCAAAGGACTATCCGGATGCCGCCGTTATTGAACTGGACTGCAATTTCCGTTCCACCCCGGCAATTCTGCACGGTGCCCTGGATGTAATCTCAGAAAACCAGCACCGTTTTCCGAAAAAACTGCGCGCAATGAGAAGCGGCGGACAGGCAATTGACCTTCGTGAGCTTCAGGATCAGGATCATGAAAGCCTTTATCTGGTGAAATGTATCCGTAAAAGTCTGGAACAGGGGCTGGAACTGTCGGATATCGCGATTTTGTTCCGCACAAATCAGGGTGCACGTCCGTTCGCAGAGCGGCTTCTGGAATTCAATCTTCCCTTCGTGATGCGGGATGCCCTGCCAAATATTTATGAACACTGGATTGCAGGAGATATCTTCGCTTATCTTCATCTGGCACGGGAGCGGCTGGACCGCAGAGAATTCCTGCGTGTCATGAACCGTCCGAAACGGTATTTCAGCAGAGACAGTATCGATTCTTCTGTCGTATCTTTCGAGACATTGCGTACCTATTATGAAGAAAAAGAATGGATGCAGGATCGGATTGACCGGATGGAGACTGATCTGCGGGTCATTCGTTCCCTGAAACCGTATGCTGCGGTCAATTATATCAGGTTTGGCATCGGATATGAGGATTTTCTGAAAGAATATGCCGCATACCGGAAGCTGAAGGCAGAAGACCTGATCGACCTTCTGAATGAAATTCAGGAAGGTGCCAAGCCTTTCCAGACTGTCGATGAATGGCTTACGCATATCGAAGAGTATAAGAAAACACTGGAAGAGAAGGGACATCAGACGAAATCTGAGAACGACGCTGTCACACTGGCCACTCTGCACAGTTCCAAAGGGCTGGAATTTCGTGAGGTTTTTCTGGTTGATATCAACGAAGGGGTGATCCCCCACAAAAAGGCATCGCTGGAAGCCGATCTGGAAGAAGAACGGCGTCTGTTTTATGTAGGTATGACACGGGCAAAAGAAAAGCTGCATTTATTTTACGTGAAAGAGCGCTACGGTCATGTAATGGAACCTTCCGAATTTCTGGATGGGTGGCTGACAGAAGAGATGTAATGATTTAAGTGTCAAATGGCGAATCTAAAATCCAGACTGTTGTATTTGTATATTAGCAAACAAAATGCCGCAAAATGCAAGTCAGTTACCATGTCTGATATCTGTCAAAGGATTCTTGATACCATACATCGCAACTGCCTGCAGTCTTGCGGCATCCTCTTTTATCATCGATCCTCAGAACTTAGTCCTCAGCCGGAACAAGCTCATCGTATTCCAGGGAATCCAGCCATTCGTCAAATCCGTCTGATGCTGCCTCATACTCGGCGTCATCTTCGATATTTTCCAGAGACGGCATCCCATTTTCTTCTGTGTAGCGGTAAATAAATACTTCACCGTCTTCATTCTCACCATTCTCGTTCAGCGGAAGAAGGGCGATATAATTGTTTCCTGCTGCTTCAAAAATAGTCAGGATCGAACATTCCAGAGTTTCATCATTATCAAGTGTCAGAGTAATGGTAGCTCCACCTCCGCAGTCTGAACCGCAGCTATTGCAGTCACCATTACAATTTTCAAAATCGCTCATTTGTAATCCCTCTCTTAACTGTTTTGGACTGGCCGCAAAAACAGCGGCTGTTATTGACACTTTATCAGAAAAGCGCGTCAATGGCAAGATTATTTTGTGAAAACATAAAAATAGCTGGGAAATTCATGGGATTGATGTTATACTGATACTAAAGTGTTTTGGAGGAAACTGAGAATGAGACTGATATCATGGAATGTAAATGGGCTGCGCGCATGTGTACAGAAGGGATTTCTTGATTATTTCAAAGAAGCGGATGCAGATATTTTCTGTATTCAGGAGAGCAAATTGCAGGAGGGACAGATAGAACTTGACCTGCCGGGATATTATCAATACTGGAATTACGCGGAGAAAAAAGGATATTCCGGGACTGCCGTGTTTACGAAATCAGAACCTCTGTCAGTTACTTATGGCATAGGTATAGAAGAACATGACCATGAAGGGCGGGTAATCACGCTGGAATATCCGGATTTTTATCTGGTTACGGTCTATACTCCGAATTCACAGAACGAACTGGCACGTCTGGATTACCGTATGAACTGGGAAGATGCATTTCTGGCCTACCTGAAAAAGCTGGAAGAGAAAAAGCCCGTAGTGTTCTGCGGAGACCTGAATGTAGCTCACCGGGAAATCGATCTGAAGAACCCAAGGACGAACCGCAAAAATGCAGGCTTTACAGACGAAGAGCGTGCAAAATTCACCAGATTGACCGAACAGGGCTTCATTGACACCTTCCGGTTCTTTTATCCGGAACAGGAGGGAATCTACAGTTGGTGGTCCTACCGCTTCAAGGCGCGTGAGAAGAATGCAGGGTGGCGTATTGATTACTTCTGTGTCTCGGAATGTCTGAGGAACAAACTGAAGGATGCAAAAATCCACACCGAAGTCTATGGTTCGGACCACTGCCCTGTAGAGCTGGATATTTCATTGTAATCTGTCATATGATTATGGTATTCGGTATCACACTGACCCGGATGCCCGATTCCAGGAATCAGACATAGGAGAAAGGTTGAATGCTAGACATGGATGAGACAACAAAATACCGTATTTCAGAAGGAACATATGATCGGCCAGGCGTCGTGGTGGAAAAAGACGGCGTAAATTTTGGCTGTATATCAGGGAATGGCATTCCCACACTGCTGCTTTACAGACGGGGATCTGATCACCCGGAATGTGAAATCCCATTTCCGCAGAAACGGCTTCCGGGCGGCCTTTACAGTCTGAAGGTCCGGCTTCCGAAGCCATCCGAATATGAATATAATTATCAGATCAACGAAACCGTTATAACTGATCCGTATGCCCCGGAAATAGCCGGACGTGAACAGTTCGGACAGCCCGGTACCGCATCCCCTCATACGATCCGCGGAAGAATTCCCGGGAGAAAGTATGACTGGAAGGATGATGCTTTACCTGAATTGCCATATGAAGACATTGTAATGTACCAGCTTCATGTGCGCGGCTTTACAATGCAGAAAAACTCCGGAGTCAGACACAGGGGAACTTACCGCGGACTCCGTGAAAAAATCCCATACCTGAAAGAGCTCGGTATCAATCAGCTCCGGTTAATGCCTGCCTATGAATTCGATGAGATTATACGGCAACTTCCGACTGGAAGTACGGCGCAGATGACGGATTCTTTCCGGCAGCTGACCGCACAGCAGATCGCGGCAGATCAGGCGCGCTTGAAAGAACATCCCTCTGAAGCCGGAAATCGGAAAACCCAGAAGCCATTGCCTGAGGCGTCTGAATTGGTCCCGGATCAGTCCTTCCGCGTCAATTACTGGGGATACGGACCCGGATATTATTTTGCACCGAAAGCTTCCTATGCGTCCATACCGGAACGTGCTTCTGAGGAATTCAAAGATCTGATCTGTACCTGCCACAGTGAAAAGATCGAAGTGATTATGGAATTTTATTTCGGCGACGAGGCCGATTTCGGGATGATATCCGCCTGTCTTGACTATTGGGCGAAAGAATACCATATTGATGGGTTTGCAGTCATGGCGCGTGACAGTATTCTTACAGAGCTTGTCCGGATGCCGTTGTTCACCGACCGTAAGCTGATAGGTACTTGGTTCTCAGAAGATGTTCTGAACCACAGGAAAAATACAGAGCACAGAATGCTCGCAGAATCGAACGACGGCTTTATGAATGACTGCCGGCGCCTCTTGAAAGGGGACGAAAACTGTCTCGGCAGCTTCAGCGGAAGAATCAGGCGCAATCCGAAGAGTCATGCAGTGATTAACTATATGACACACCATGACGGATTTACGATGCTGGATCTCGTTTCCTATGACCGGAAGCACAACGAAGCAAACGGACAGAAGGGTGCTGACGGTACAGATTACAATTTCAGCTGGAACTGCGGCCAGGAAGGAACTGTACGCAAGAAGGCGATCCTTGAGCTCAGGCAGCGTCAGATGAAAAATGCCTATGCCATGATGCTGCTTTCGCAGGGAACACCAATGCTGCTTTCCGGTGACGAATTTGCCAATTCGCAAAACGGCAATAACAATCCTTACTGCCATGACAATGAATTGTCCTGGGTAGACTGGAGCAAAAAGCGAAGAGAGCAGTATCTGACGGATTTCGTGCGAAAGCTGATTTCATTCCGCCAGAAACATCGGATTCTGCATATGAAATGTGAATTGTACGGTTCCGATATGCTGTCCTGCGGCTATCCGGATCTATCCTTCCATAGTTCCAAGGCATGGTACGGCGCTTTTGAACCGACAAACCGCCATATCGGCTGTATGTATGCCGAACAGTATGCAGAAGCGTCAGGCTTTCTCTATATTGCCTACAACATGCACTGGGAGTCCCATGAATTCGCACTTCCTCTGCTTCCAAAGAACACCTGCTGGTGTCAGGTGATTGATACATCCAAAAAAGAAAGCTTTATCGCAGGAGATGAACAGACTGTCTATGAAAATGAAAAATATTTTACAGTTCCGCCGAGAACTGTCATGGTACTTGAAACAAAAGAAAGAGACATTCGCCCGGCTAAAAAAAGCCGTCGGACTGCTGACATGGGAGAAGACAAAGGGACACTTTAAAACCATTACGGAACACAAGCTGCTCGTCATGCAGTACTGCTTCCGTATAGGACTGTACCGTCAGGGCCTGATGCACGACCTGTCCAAATATATGCCCTCTGAATTCCTGCAGGGCTGTATGTACTATCAGGACGGGAAGCGCAGCCCCAATAACGGTGAACGCGAGGACAAAGGTTATTCCTTCGCATGGCTGCACCACAAAGGACGCAATCGGCATCATTTCGAATTCTGGCTGGATTATACGCTGCAGCCTTCAAAGGACACTTATCCGCTGCAGCCCATCCGGATGCCCCGGAAATACGTAGCAGAAATGCTGATGGACCGGATCAGTGCCTCCAAGAACTACAACAAAGAAGCATACACGCAACATGATCCTCTGAAATACTTTGAGCATGGGCGCAGCCATTACCTGCTGCATCCGCAGACATCCCGTGAGCTGCACGGGATGCTCCGGATTCTCGATCAGCGTGGAGAAGAAGAGCTGATACGGTTTGTGAAGCATTATTATCTGAAAGGGAAAGAAATCTAAGACCGGCAATCTATGTTCCGGAATCAGAAAGGAACCTGCATTTAGTCCGGATAGACCAGCCGCTCCTCTGAGACCTGATCCAGAACCTCTGTCAGATATTTATTGGCATAGTAGTGAGCCATCGGCAGGCTCATATCCAGATAGTTTCCGCAGTCTTTCGCAGATGCACCGGGAATCTCTCCTTCAAAGTCACGGATAAATGTAAACATTTCTCTCATCAGCGGTACGATCGCAGCAGATTCATAGTCTCCTGCGAGCAGTAGATAAAATCCGGTACGGCATCCCATTGGCCCGAAATATACGGTCTGGCTGCCGTATACCGGATGATTTCTGAGAAAGGTGGCAGCAAGATGCTCAATGGCATGAACCTCTGCCGTATTCATAACAGGTTCCTCATTTGGTTTTGTGATGCGGATATCAAAAGTAGTGATCGTTTCACTGCCGACATGATCCTTGCGTGAAACATAAAGCCCCGGCAGGAGCCGGATATGGTCAATTGTAAAACTTGCAATCTTTTCCATAGTGATCCTTTCTGAAGTATAACTTCTATTCTGTAATAAATGACAGTTCAGCTCCTGTCTGTGACCTGCACAGCCTGTGACCGAGCTGTTATTCTTCAAGCTGTAGCTATTTTAGCAGATTGGGCTGTGACTTACAACTAAAAATTTCCGTATGATCCATTCAGGACCGCAATAGAGCCTACGTAGAGGAGTACAAAATGAGATATAATAACCACATAAATTTAATAAAAGAACATGCGGTTTTCCGGTCGTATATTACATATATCAATCATTTCCCGGAAATATATTGCATAACTCTGCATATTGCACAAATTTCCGGCAGCAGAGTAGTTTGAAAACAATACTTCACATGATAAAGGAGAGACGAACATGCGCACCGAACAGCAAATGTATGATATTATTCTGAAAACGGCAGAGAGCGATCCACGTATCCTCGCAGTCTATATGAATGGTTCACGTGTGAACCCAAATGTACCAAAAGATATCTTTCAGGATTACGATATTGTCTATGTGGTCGCGGACACGAAACCATTTTATGAGGATGAAACATGGATCGACCACTTTGGCGAACGTCTTTATATGCAGATGCCGGAAAAGATGGATGCCCTGAGAGGACGTGAATTTCATTTTGATGAGATCTACGGCTGGCTGATGCAGTTTGCCGACGGCAACAGGATTGATCTTCATGTGGTATCACCGGAATACGCCCAAAAAGACATTCTGTCAGACAAGCTGTGCAGAATCCTGCTGGACAAAGAAGGAATCTTACCAGCCATACCGGACGCCACGGATGAAGACTATCACGTAAAAAAACCTTCACATGAAGATTTCTGGTGTGACTGCAACAATTTCTGGTGGTGTATGAACAATGTTGCTAAAGGACTCTGGCGCAGGGAAATCCCTTACGTCATGGACATGCTCAACATGATTATCCGCCCTCATCTGGTCAATCTGCTGTCCTGGGAAATCGGAATAAGAACCAATTTTGCGTGCAGCGTCGGCAAATCCGGGAAATACATGTACCGCTATCTGGAGCGGTGCGACTGGGAAGCTTTTCTGAAGACATACCCTGACAGTGATACGGAGCATATCTGGCAATCTGTATTCGTAATGTGTGACCTGTTTGAGAAAACAGCTCTTCAGGTCGCAGATCAACTCGGTTATATTTACCAGAGAGAAGAAGCAGCGGCCAGCCGGTATTTTCTGGAGCATGTGAAAAAGCTGCCGGAAGACGCAGAAGAAATTTTTGTATCGGAATAGCCAAATAAATATTATTTCATGCCAAGACACAACAAGAGTAATACATGCACAGAAAAATGCGAGACCTGATTGCACAAGGTCTGTCCGGGGATGATCTCTTAGCAGCCTTCAGGGAAATACAGGCAAAAATACGTCCAGCTATCGAAACAATGTTGAATGATACTATTATTTCAGGAGTTGGGCATTACGCCTGACTGGTATAAAATCCGATACTATATTCTGCTGGATGAGTTGTTTTAAATCCACATTCATGTATTTTTGTGCCCCGACTGCATGGTTTGAAACATGGAAGCATCATCACAAATTGATATGAAATATATTATAGGAAATTCGGAGGAGACATTATGAAAAAAGTTGGTATGATTCTGGAAGGCGGAGGGCAGCGCGGCATTTTCACAAGCGGTGTCCTGGATTATCTGATGGGACAGAAGCTGGAAATCCCGTATGTCATCGGGGTTTCAGCCGGAGCCTGCAATGCACTGGATTACGTTTCAGGACAGATTCTGCGGACGAAAGAATGTATGCTGGATTCCCAGCTGAATTATGAGCTTTACGGCATGCGCACGATGATGAAAACAAAATATTTTATGAATATGAATCTGATTTTCAACCAGTTTCCAAACGAGGATTATCCGTTCGATTTCAAAACATTTGTGAAATCGCCCTCTCGCTGCCTGCTCGCCACCACAAACTGTCTGACGGGAAAGGCCGTATTTCTGGAAGAGTACCGCGACCGGGAACGTCTGCTGGATATCTGCAAGGCTTCGTCGAGCCTTCCGTTCGCTGCCCCGATGGTCAAAATCGACGGGATACCCATGCTCGATGGAGGAATTGCTGATTCCGTACCGGTGAAAAAGGCAATAGACGACGGATTCGATTATAATCTCGTGATTCTGACCCGCAGGAGAGGATATTATAAGAGCGAAGGTAAATCCACCATGCAGCTTGCAAATATATACTATAAACGGTATCCGATGCTTGCCAAAGCACTGATGCAGCGGAACCATAATTACAACCGGACGATGTTTCTGATCGAGAAGCTGGAACGCCAGGGCCGTGTATTTGTAATCCGTCCGGAAATGCCATGTGTGAGCAGAACAGAACGTGATCTGGAAAAGCTGGAGGATTTCTACTGGCATGGATATGACATGGGAGAGAAGGTCTGGCCGGAACTGAAAAAATGGATGGCAGCACGCGAGGAGTGTATCAGCCGGAAGCGGATGCTCAGATAATCAAACTGCGCTGAACCATTATAAAACGGTGTTACTGCTCACGAACCGCAGGGGCGTGAACAGTAACAAAATGGTTACAAAATACCTGTTTTTCTGCAAAAAAAGATTGACGTCCTCCCAAAGATGTGCTACTATAACGAAGTATGCCGCACAAAGAGGTTTAAGTGTCAATCGACCACCATATTTGGCGAGTAATGATAATAGGAGGTGCCATATGTACGCAATTATTGCAACAGGTGGTAAACAGTACAAAGTAGCCGAAGGCGATATCATTAACGTAGAGAAGCTTGGTGTAGAAGCTGGTGAAGTTGTTACTTTTGATCAGGTGCTTGCAGTAAGCAATGACGGTCTGAAGGTTGGGGCTGACGTAGCAGATGCTACCGTTACAGCTACCGTAGTAAGAAATGCCAAGGCAAAGAAAGTCATCGTTTACAAGTACAAGAGAAAAACCGGATACCACAAGAAAAACGGACACAGACAGCAGTACACACAGGTTAAGATTGAAAAGATCAATGGTTAATTGTGATGATACGGTTTGCAGTATCCAGATCAGATGGTCATTATACAGGCTTTACGTGTGAAGGACATGCCGGATTTGGGGAAGAAGGACAGGATATTGTCTGTTCCGCAGTATCCGCATTGACAATCAATACCGTGAATTCAATCGAAGCATTGACAGAGGACGGATTTGAAGTAGTGCAGTCGGAGGATGGAGGTTATCTAAAGCTTACGCTTACAGATGTGCCGTCAGATTCTACGACGCTGTTGATGGACAGTCTGGTTTTGGGAATCCAGAATATTTCGGAAAGCTATGGGGAAGATTATATTCAGATCATAGAATAAGTTTCCTCAGCTTTGACAGAATTGATTTACTAAACATCTGAGGAGGTGTAACTATGTTGAAAATGAACCTTCAGTTGTTTGCTCATAAAAAGGGAGTTGGTTCTACAAAGAACGGACGTGATTCTGAGTCCAAGAGACTTGGTGCCAAGAGAGCAGACGGCCAGTTTGTAAAAGCCGGCAACATTCTTTACAGACAGCGCGGAACAAAGATTCACCCGGGTGTGAATGTAGGACGCGGCGGTGATGATACACTGTTTGCAATGGCAGACGGTATCGTTAAGTTCGAGAGAAAAGGAAGAGACAAGAAACAGGTTTCAGTTGTTCCGGTTGCAGCAGAATAAGCTACATGCAGGCTTCAAATCAGTTTGGTTTGAAGCCTTTTTTGTAATATGAGGTGATTATATGTTTGCAGACAGAGCAAAGATTATTATCCGCTCCGGCAAGGGCGGTGACGGGCACGTCAGCTTCCGCAGAGAGCTGTTCGTACCGGACGGCGGTCCGGATGGTGGTGACGGCGGGAAGGGCGGAGATGTCATTTTCGAAGTAGATGAGGGGCTGAACACCCTGATTGAATACAGACACAGAAGGAAATTCAGTGCAACGGATGGCGAACAGGGCGGCAAGCGCAAATGTCACGGTGCGAACGGCAGGGATATTATTCTGAAGGTCCCGGCTGGAACGGTCATCAAAGATGCGGAAAGCGGACAGGTAATTGCCGATATGTCCGGAGACAATACGAGACAAATCGTTTTGAAGGGCGGACGCGGCGGCAATGGAAATATGCACTATGCTACTTCCACAATGCAGGCACCGAAATATGCACAGCCCGGCCAGGAAGCAAAGGAACTGGAAGTCCAGCTTGAACTGAAGGTCATCGCAGATGTCGGTCTGGTTGGGTTCCCGAATGTCGGCAAGTCTACATTCCTGTCCCGTGTGACGAATGCACGCCCGAAGATTGCGAATTACCACTTCACGACGCTTTCGCCGAATCTCGGGGTCGTAGATCTGGATGGCGGCGGATTCGTCATTGCAGATATTCCGGGACTGATCGAGGGGGCTTCTGAGGGAGTCGGCCTTGGTCATCAGTTCCTGCGCCATATTGAACGTACGAAGGTCATGATTCATATCGTAGATGCCGCATCCGTTGAAGGACGTGACCCGGTTGACGATATTCAGAAGATCAATGCGGAATTGGCTGCTTATAACGAAGAACTGGCCAGGAGGCCTCAGGTAATTGCAGCAAATAAAATTGATGCAATCTATACAGCGGATGATGCAGAGAATCCAATCCAGCGCCTGAAGGACGTATTTGAACCGCAGGGAATCCCTGTATTTGCGATTTCCGCAGTCAGCGGTCAGGGCGTTGAGGAGCTTTTATTCCATGTCCAGTCCATGCTTCGGGAGCTCCCGAGAGAGATTACTGTATTCGAACAGGAATTTGATCCCGAGGTACGTATGGTCAGTGCAAATCTGCCGTTTACCGTTGAGAAATCAACAGAAGAAGACAATACCTATATCGTGGAAGGTCCGCGCATCGAAAAAATGCTCGGCTATACAAATCTGGAATCCGAGAAAGGTTTCCGCTTCTTTCAGGATTTCCTGAAGGAAAACGGTATTCTGGAACAGCTGGAGGCGCTTGGAATCCAGGAAGGTGACACAGTCCGCATGTACGGCATGCAGTTTGATTATTATAAGTAAAACAGATCTCCTGTTGCTGTTTTTCCGTATTTCGTGTAAAATAGCAAAGGGAGATTAAAGGAGAATATTATGACAAGTAAGCAGAGAGCTTATTTAAAAGGACTCGCCATGAACATTGACCCGATTTTCCAGATTGGAAAATCAAGCCTGACACCGGAGAATACTGCCGCCATCGCAGAAGCACTTGAAGCAAGGGAGCTGATCAAGATCAGTGTCCTTCAAAACTGTATGGACGATCCGCACGAGATCGCATCCATTGTGGCAGAACGTACCCGTTCCCAGGTTGTTCAGGTAATTGGCAAGAAAATTGTGCTTTACAAAGAGGAGAAAGATAATAAGAAAAAGATAGAGCTTCCAAAAGCCAAATCTTCCGCAAAAGCGTAACAGGAATGACTGTAATCTTCGGAGGTTGAAAGGATGGAAACGGAAGGAATACATCGTGTTGGAATTATGGGAGGCACATTTGATCCCGTTCACAATGGTCATCTGATACTGGCAGAACATGCATATGAACAATTTCATCTGGAAAAAGTCCTGTTTTTGCCGAACGGAAATCCACCTCATAAGAGAGCTCAGGGAGACGAAAGAGCTTCACAGGATGCCAGGCTGGAGATGGTGCGGCTGGCAATTCAGGATAATCCTCATTTTGAGCTGGATGACGAAGAGATTCACCGAAGCGGCTACAGTTACACCAAGGATACACTGAAGCGCATGAGCAAAGTGTACAAGGACACTGTTTTCTACTTCATTATCGGTGCGGATTCCCTGATGTCCTTTGACCAATGGTGCGAACCAGCTGAAATCTGCCGCTACTGCGTACTGGCTGCTGCCGTACGCAATCAGCTTGACAAGGTGACAATGGAACGTCAGATGGAGCTTTTAAGAAAGAAATATCATGCACGAATCGTACTGCTTGAGACTCCGGATCTGGATATTTCCTCCAGCTTCCTGCGTCAGCAGCACGCTGCCGGAAAGTCAGTCCGTTATTATCTTCCAGACACAGTATATGATTATATCAGGCGGTCAGGGCTATATCAGCCAACCAGAAACAATAGAGGATGAGTAGTATGAGCAGTTACAATATTTATAAGATTCAGAAAAAATTGCGGAAGTATATTGACGAAGAACGTTATTGGCATACACTCGGGGTTATGTACACAGCAGCTTCGCTTGCCATGTGTCATGGTGCCAACCTGGAGAAAGCACAGGTGGCAGGACTCCTGCATGATTGTGCAAAGTGCATTCCAAATTCAAAAAAGCTGAAGCTCTGTAAATCTTATCACATCCCGATTTCCGAGACAGAAGAAAAAGCACCGTATCTTCTGCACGCACCGCTCGGAGCGAGTATTGCAAAGGACAAATATGACGTAGAAGATCCGGAAATTCTGAGCGCAATTGCATGCCATACGACGGGGAAACCAGGAATGACGCTCCTTGAAAAGATCATATTTATCGCAGATTACATTGAACCTATGCGTACCAAGGCTTCGAATCTTCCTGAGATACGCAGTCTTGCATTTGAGGACATCGATCTCGCAGTATATTCAACCCTTCGGGATACCTTGCTTTATCTGAAGGATAATGCCAATCTGGACCGGCAGACGGAAGAAGCATATTATTATTATAAGGAAATTATTGAGAAAAGGGAGACATAGCAGATGGCAGAAAAACAGTCAAAAATCATGGCAAAGCTTGCATATGAAGCACTGGCCGACAAGAAAGCCTCTGATATCCGGATTATTGATATCGAAGAGGTATCTGTTCTTGCAGATTACTTTATCATAGCTTCCGGAAGCAACCGCAATCAGGTGCAGGCAATGGCCGATAACGTAGAAGAAGAACTCCACAAAGCCGGATATCCGGTTCGCCAGACAGAGGGCTACAGCTCAGCAAATTGGATTCTGATGGACTATGGCGATCTGATCGTCCATGTATTTGATTCAGAGAACCGGCTTTTCTATGATCTGGAGCGTATCTGGAGAGACGGAAAAAATATTTCCATCGAGGAATTATAAAGAATACAACAGCTCCCGGCGGAGCAAAGTTAAACGGCTGTGGAATAAAGACCGCAGCTTGAAAAGACAGTATTGCTGTCCGAAGCAGAAACAGAGAGACAGCAGAACAGGAGAAGCATTATGGCAGTAGATAAGAGTTTTTTAATCAGAAGCATTCAGAAAAAAGAATCAATGATCGTCGCATACTGTGCTTTTACCAATATGCCGTTCGTGATATGTGACCCGGAAACCTTCAATGATCAGGTATATCTGTTTGATACGGAAGCACAGCTTCAGGAATTCGCAAAGCCTTACACAGAAAAGAAAATTCTGCTGAAAGGCATCAAATACGAGAACAAGAATTTTCTCGGATTCTTCTCCATGCTGTTCAATATCGGTGTGAATGAACTGGTTTTTGTCAATGAGGCAGGAGAGGAGCATTTACAGCTGGAAGAGCTGGTAAGACGTCCGGATTTTTCCAAGCTTCCCAAGGAACAGCAGCCGGTTTCCAACCCGGAGCTTCAGCTGACCGGCCTTTACTTTATGCAGGAAGCCTCCCGACCGATTCCAAACGAGCAGAAAACCCAGCTTCCGGAACTGGAGGAAGAGCTTTCCGCCAATCTCCTGAAAGCGCGTTATATTGTACCAATCGAGCTTTTGGAAGGACCTGAAACGGATGCTGAGAAGCTGAAGAACCGAAAATACCGCCTTCCGATCCTGAAGAACAAGAACGGAGATGTGCTTCAGCCGCTGTTCACGGATCCAGTTGAGCTGGCGAAGTTCAATCGTGAAAATAAATTTAAGGCTCTTGCAATGCCGTTTAGCAACCTCTCCAAGCTCGTAATCAAGGATTCTAAGGGATTTCTGCTGAATCCGGGTGGATTCCATATCGTTATGCCAAAAGCGCTGCTAGAAGGGCTTACAAAGCGTTTTGAATAAGACAGTTGACAGCCTCTCCAAAGCGAAATGAGCAAGATGAAAATCTGCCGCTGTCCGAAACCATCAAATAACCAGATAACAAACAGCCGCTGCCTGTGTAATAAGCAGGCAGCGGCTGTTCCTTTAGACTTATACAGCTTACCGGAAGCTAATTAAAAAAACGGAATACTCCGAATACTTTCCCAAGTATCTGTACCTCATTTACAATAATCGGATCCATCATATCATTCTCAGGCTGCAGGCGGAAATAACCATTCTCCTTATAAAATGTCTTGACCGTCGCAGAATCCTCAACTAATGCCACCACGATATCTCCATTATCTGCATGAGACTGCTGCTTCACGAGAAGGCGGTCTCCATTGAAAATGCCTGCATTGATCATACTTTCCCCCTTCACCTTCAGCATGAAAGTCTGGTCATTCGGCATATACTCGGCAGGAATCGGGAAGTAGCTGTCGATATTCTGCTCGGCAAGGATCGGTTCACCTGCCGCCACAGTACCGATAACCGGGACATTTACCATCTCACGGCGGAGCATATTAAAAGACTCGTCCAGAATCTCAATCGCACGCGGCTTCGTCGGATCACGCCGGATATAGCCATTCCGTTCCAGAGACTCCAGATGGGAGTGTACTGAAGAAGTAGATTTCAGATTGACAGCCTGACAGATTTCACGGACTGCAGGCGGAAAACCACGCTCCAATATCTCATTTTTTATGTATTCCAGGATCTCTTCCTGTTTTTTCGTTATTTTACCACCAGCCATGCTGTGTCCTCCCGCACATATGTTTTGTTCAGTATAACATATCTGAAACAAAAAAGCAAACAGATGTTTCAAAACGGAAAACTAAGAATCCCTTAATAATTCTCCTTCTTTTGTTTTCTTGTCATTCCATCCCTCGAATGGTATAATCTTCAAAAGAATCAACATCAGATCATTTTACTTTAGCGAAAGAGAGGATGACACAGTATGAAACATAAACTTACAGCTCTTATCATGAGCGCAATCTGTCTTGCCGCAGCAATCCCTTCCACAGTGGTTCTTGCTGACGGACAGAAGGTTGTTACGCTTGGAGCTGACCTGTCAGAAGAGCAGCGTCAGATGATTCTCCGCTATTTCGGCGTGGCAGGCCAGAATATTGAAACACTTACCATTACGAATCAGGACGAAAGAAATCACCTTGGTTCCTACGTACCGTTAGAGCAGATCGGTACCCGCACGTATAGCTGTGCACTGGTAAATCCGACCGCATCCGGCGGTATCCAGGTGAAGACCGCTAATCTCTCCTGGGTAACCAGCAATATGATCGCGACTACTCTGTCTACATCGGGGGTTGTCAACTGCGAGGTTCTGGCAGCTGCACCATTTGAGGTATCCGGTACAGGCGCATTGACCGGTATTATCATGGCATATGAATCTGCAGTCGGAGAAGCTCTGGATGAACAGAAAAAGGAACTGGCAACGCAGGAACTGATTACCACCACATCGATTGCAAATTCCATCGGACAGCAGGAGGCAACCAACATTGTCAATGAGAGTAAGATTCAGGTCATTCAGGGTAATGTGATTCACATGGACGATATTAACGTGATTGTCGACAAAGTGGCAGAAGAAGAAAATGTCTCCCTGACAGATGAGGACAAAGCAGGCCTTCTGGACCTGCTGGAACAGATTGCAGAAGAGGATTATGACTACGAAGAGATGAAAGACACGCTTGAACGTGTCGAGTCTAATACGTCTTCCACTGTAATTGATGATGCTGCCATAGTCGACGAATCCGGCGACGGCACAGCAGAGACAAACAGCACTGTCGAATTAAATACTTCGGAAGCCTCCGGCGAATATGAAGAACAGACTGAGGAAACTGAAACTCCTGAAACACTTGCCGAAGACAGCATATTGATGAATACGGATGATTCTGTCCTTGGAGAAGCTGTTATCATAGATGCGACGAATGAAGATGCATTGATTGATGCCTCCCCTGATATAGATTCTGAGACCTCATCAGAGGAAAACAGCGGTATCAGCGATGAACTGCAAAATGCACTGGATGATGTTCTCGGAGGAACGCTTGATGATGCCCCGGAAGTAGACTCTGGTACAGAAAGTACACTACCTGATGACAATTCTTTTGACGTACCTGATAACACAGAGCAGCTACCGGAAGATATGAATGCATCTTTCTCAGAAGAAACAGGTGAAGATTCCGTAGGTGATACGGCTAATGTTCTGGATGGAGCAACTGACATCATGGAAGAGATTCCCGACAGCGGAGAGCCGCTTACAGAAAAGGCAATCGACGATGCGGCAGATACAACTGAACAAAATCCTGAAATTACAGATGCTGTATTAGACAATGCAGCACAGATTCCGGAAAATGGAACAGATCATACACCGGACAATTCCAGTGAACTTCCGGCTGAAACGGATGTCATCGACAGCGCTGTCGAAAGTCCGGAGCTTACAGATGAGTCTGTCGGTTCGGCTTTGTTGTCCTTCGATGATTTCCGGTTTGAACCGGTTACTTCTGAAGCAAACGGTTCCCTGATTCAGCCGGCTGGAATTAACGAGCTGACAATTTACTTCCTGCGTTCAGATATCACGGTCGGCAGCGGCGCTCTTGTTGTATATGATACCGCTAATGATTCCGTTCCATATGATACAGTCAATATGAACGATACTTCCAGAGTAGCTGTCAAGATGATGAACAACACAGAGCTTGCCAAGTACGGCTGGACGGAAGGCTGCAAAGCAGTGATTGAACTGAATCAGCCGCTTGGACAGTCATCCAGCTATTATGTCGTACTGACAGAGGATGCATTCATGACAAGCGACAGTCTGTCCCATACGGAACCAGTGGAAGATCAGAGATGGACAATTAAAACTTCCCAGAATGGATTTTATATTCAGCAGAGTCCGGATGGCACACCGGCAGGTGCATCACTGACAGCACGCATTCTGATGGATACTGCAGGAATGTCTGCGGATGGCGCCACAGTCTATGCGGCCATTCAGAACGTAGATACAGCGATTGCTGAATTCAGTCAGTATGAATTTCATGAGACAACGGATATTACAATTACATGCCTTCAGCCAGGAACCACCACATTTACTGTTACATATTTTGATGGCGCTGGAAACCAGATTGGTTCCGAAAATCATACATTAACAATAGAATAAAGGATGAAGGGCAAAGATCAGGTATAATGAAGCCTGAAGCAACCGCATCTTAAATAAAAGCTTATGTTATTTTCAGTACAGATTCTAACATAAGCTTTTTGCATTTAAAAAACAAATACTTGACAAAATTTCGTTATTATTTTAATATATGAGAGTACGATACATCTATACGACAAACACATGTTTTTCAAATAGATCTGGCTTATAAATAACTCTATATATCATTTTATAAAAACCGGTTATGTTTTACATAATTATTTTATGTAACCTTTTTTCAATTCTACTTTGATATTTTAAAAAACAATTTGAAAGGAAGAATCAATGGATAAACCAATCACTTACCATGAACAGGTCAACATCGAAAATACCTTAAGGCTGCGTGAAGTTCTAAAAACCCTGCCTCCGTTTGCAAAGGATTATTTCCGGGCAATTGAACCTACGACCAGTACCAGAACAAGAATTTCTTATGCTTACGATATCCGGATCTTTTTTCAGTTTCTGCTTGCAGAAAATCCATTATTTAAAAATAAAGATCTCACAGATATCACCGTGGATGTTCTGGACAGGCTTCAGGCCGTCGATATTGAGGAATATCAGGAATATTTAAAGGTATATGATAATGATGATAAAACTTTGACAAATGGAGAACGCGGCCTGAAACGTAAAATGTCAGCGCTGCGCAGCTTTTATGCGTATTATTACAAGCGTGAAATGATTAAAACGAATCCCACACTTCTTGTAGATATGCCCAAGCTTCATGACAGGGAAATTATACGTCTCGATCCTGATGAAACAGCCGAACTGCTTGACTATATTGAGCATTGCGGCGACCAGCTTTCCGGCCAGCAAAAGGTTTATTACGAGAAAACAAAAGTTCGTGACCTTGCGATTGTCACCCTGCTTTTGGGCACCGGAATCCGTGTGTCGGAATGTGTGGGACTGGATGTCAATGACATTGACTTTAAAAACGGCGGAATCCGCGTTGTGCGAAAAGGTGGTTCTGAGATGATGGTATATTTCGGAGAGGAAGTGGAAAAGGCTCTGCTCAATTATCTCGAAATCAGGGAAAACATTACGCCGATAGCTGGTCATGAGAATGCCCTCTTCTACTCTACCCAGCGCAAAAGAATCGGCGTACAGGCTGTCGAAAATATGGTCAAAAAATATGCACGCAACGTCACTACCACAAAGAAAATCACGCCGCATAAGCTCCGCAGTACGTATGGTACCACCTTATATAAAGAAACCGGCGATATTTACCTGGTGGCCGATGTCCTTGGGCATAAGGACGTAAATACTACCAGAAAACATTATGCAGCTATGGACGAAGACCGGAGACGGAAAGCTGCCAGTGCTGTACATCTGCGTGAGTCATAAAAATAAATATCCTTTGCCAAAAGCCGTATAGTTTACATAAATAAATTATGTAAACTATACGGCTTTTTTCTCTCCATTATGCCTCCAGAATAATCGTAAACGGCCCATCATTGCAGAGATTCACTTCCATATGCGCCCCGAATACCCCTTTTTCGACCACGGGAATACTCTTCTTGCATTCCTCTATAATATATTCATATAATTTTTCTGCCATCTGCGGGTCTCCCGCTTCAATGAAAGAAGGTCTGTATCCCTTGGTACAGTTCGCATAAAGCGTAAACTGTGAAATCAAAAGTAGCTCTCCTCCTACGTCCTTCAGTGAAAGATTCGTTTTTCCATTTTCATCTGAAAAAATACGCAGTCCCGTCATTTTTTTTACAAGCTTGTCGGCCTCTGCATATGTATCGTTCTGTCCTACACCAATCAACACCAGAAAGCCCTTTCCAATGGAACCTACCACTTCGTTTTCTACGGTCACAGATGCACTCGTAACTCTCTGTATTACAAATTTCATGGTTCTTTCTACTCTCCTTCTCTATTATAAATATATTTCCGATTGACTACCTTTTTCCTATGTGCTATCTTCGATACGGATATAAATCACTGGCGATATACGAAAGACAGAAAGGACACGATTATGACTTTGCAGAAACTTATGAGCCTGACCCGCAAGGCAGTCGATGAATACCATATGATACAGCCGGGAGATAAAATTGCAGTTGGTATTTCCGGAGGCAAAGACAGTCTGACACTGCTGTATGCGCTGAATGGTCTCAGACGCTTTTATCCGAATCCTTTTTCCATCGAAGCCATAACAGTAAGCCTTGGCTACGAAAACTTCAATCTCGAGCCGATCAAGGCCCTGTGTCATGAACTTGAAGTTCCTTATACAGTCATTGACACAGAAATCGGCAAAATTATCTTCGAGGAACGCCGCGAAGGAAATCCCTGCTCACTCTGTGCCAAGATGCGCAAGGGTACGTTCAATGAAAAGGCGCGGGAGCTGGGATGCAATAAAATTGCATATGCACACCATAAAGATGATTTGATCGAAACGCTTCTGATGTCTCTGGTTCTGGAAGGGCGGATTCATACCTTTTCCCCGGTCACCTATCTGAACCGCATGGAGCTGACACTGATCCGGCCTCTGATGTTTGTCGATGAAGCAGATGTCAAGGGCTTCATGAACAAGTATCAGCTTCCGACCGTCAAAAATCCATGCCCGGCAGATGGTCATACACAGCGCGAATATGCCAAGCAGCTCGTCGCGAAACTGAATCACGAGCATCCGGGTGCAAAAGAGCGGATGTTCACCGCAATCCTGAACAACAATTTCTCAGACTGGCCGGAACGTTTCCCGAAGAAATTCCGGACAAAGTCAGAGAAAACGTCAGCCACGCAGCTTCTTTAACAGCTGTTCGAAATATTCCGGCAGAGGAGCCTGAAACTCCAGATATTCACCCGTAACCGGATGCACGAACCCGAGCGTCATCGCATGAAGCGTCTGGCCTTCCAGCCCGGCAAACGGACACTTGGAAGGTCCATAGACATCATCCCCGATAATCGGATGGCCGATGCTTTTCATATGGACTCTGATCTGATGCGTCCGGCCTGTCTCAAGCCTGCATTCAATGTAAGTAAAATTTGAAAATGTCTCAAGGACATGATAATGCGTCACAGCATCCTTGCCGCCAGGGACGTTTACAGCCATTTCCCGGCGTTTTACCGGGTGACGCCCAATCGTAGTATGAATAACACCATCTTCCGTCAGGCGGCCGTATACAATGGCACGGTAGCGTCTCGTAATCGTATGCTCTTTCAGTTGCTGTGCGATACTGCGGTGTGCCGCATCATTTTTGCAAATAATCAGGGAACCTGTCGTATTCTGGTCAATCCTGTGCACAATCCCCGGCCGCAGAACACCGTTAATCCCGGAAAGCTCATTCTGGCAATGATACAGCAGGGCGTTCACGACTGTGCCGCTGTAATGGCCTGCCGCCGGGTGGACTACCATCCCCTTAGGTTTATTGATTACAATCACATCTCTGTCTTCATACAGGATATCAAGCGGAATATTCTCCGCTTCAACCTCAAGCTCTGCTGCTTTCGGAACTGTCAGTACAATCATATCACCTTCATTTACTTTATATCCTGTTTTGGATGCTTTGCCGTTAACCGTTACATTTCCCTCTTTGATCAGCTTCTGCAGATAAGACCGGGTCAAATCCCCGGCCTTATCTGAGAGAAGCTTATCCAACCTGATTCCGCTTTCACTTTTCTGAACTGCAAATGAGACAGAAGTATCGGTAGCCTCTTCCGGAAGGCTCTCATTTTCCATCTCTCCATCTTCCATCAACAGGCTGAAATCACTGACATTTTCACAACCGCTGTTTTCTTTCTGCGTTACATTGATTTGATCGTTCTCTGTCATGGTTAACCTTTCTCTCCGTGGAACAGGAATTCAAAGGAGTCATCCTTATAATAAGTAAACATTAAAATCAACAGTACTAAAATCCCAATGCAGACATAACAATCGGCTACGTTGAACACCGGAAAGTCAATCAGAGAGAAGTACAGGAAATCGATTACATAGTTATGCAGCAGCCGATCCAGCATATTTCCAAGCGCTCCGGCAGACACTGTTATGCACACCAGACGCAGCGGAAGGTACTTGCGCTGCAACGGAATCCGGCTATATACAAAGAATGCAGCAGCAAGGATCAATGCAGCAATTATGATAAAGAAACTCTGGTGATTTCGCAGCATCCCAAAAGCAGCCCCGCGATTTTCAAGATAGTAAAATTCAAACACTTCCGGAATTACCTCAATACTCCGGCAATCTTTCAAAAAGATACAGGCAGCGTATTTAGTAAGCTGATCAAGGATAGTAAGCAAAACCAGTCCCAAACCTCCCCAAAGCAACGTGTACGATTTCTTTTCCATCTTTGATTCCTTCCTTCACATACCACACCTGCCGATTTTATTCGGGACAGTCGGCAGAACCGGAAAAGATCCCCTGTCCTGACCGATTTCCTTCCTCGTCCGCAATATCCGCATTCAGGAAATTCACAGCCTCCAGCATCTCCTGATCTGTCACATCCAGATCAATATAAGCACGTCCCATCTTCTTCAGCAGAATGAATTTGATACGGCCGGCATCCATCTTTTTATCTTTTCTGGTAGCAGCTACGATATCTTCTGATTTCAAGCCGTCAAAGGAAATCGGAAGGCCGAAGCCCACATTCATATCACGGATTTCATAGAATTCATCCTCGTCGAGATAACCCCTCTTCCAGGAAATATAAGCTGCTGCCACAATCCCAAGCGCTACACATTCACCGTGTGTCAGCTGAAAATCCTTCAGTTTTTCGATTGCATGTCCAATCGTATGTCCGAAGTTCAGGATTGCCCGCTCTCCTTTTTCGTGCGGATCTTTCTCAACCACCGAACGCTTGATCTGACAGCTCTTTTCTACCATATAGATCAGCGTTTCACTGTCACGCTCTTCAATCTCGCTCATATGCTCAATCGTCCACTCATAGAAGTCGGCGTCACGGATCAGCCCTGCCTTCAGGATCTCACCCATGCCGCTTGCAAACTGCTCTTCCGAAAGCGTACGGAGCACAGAAGTATTGATATAGACCAGCGCAGGCTGATGAAAAGCACCGACCATATTTTTGTACCGGTCAAAATCCACGCCTGTCTTGCCTCCGATGCTGCTGTCAACCTGAGACAACAGCGTAGTCGGTACCTGAATAAACCGGATTCCCCTCAGGTACGTAGCTGCAGCAAAACCAGTCAAATCACCGACAACGCCTCCACCCAATGCCAAAAGCAGATCATGGCGGTCAAATCCTGCCTGAATCAGAGCTTCATAGAGACTGCGCACCGTATCCAATGTCTTGAATGCCTCACCGGCTTGAAATACAAAGACTTCTGTCTGGCTGCAGCATGCAGAAACACAGCTCTTCACTTCCTCCAAATATAAACCTGATACATTGCTGTCTGTCACAATACAGATACGGTGTCCCTGACATCCAAGTGCTTCCAGCTTCTCCTTCAACTGTCCGAACGAGTCGCGCAAAACGATCTCATAGGAAAATCTTCCATTCTCTTTTACGGCAATTACCGAATCTTTTTGTTTTGTACTCATTTTTTCCTCCCTTGTAAGCTTAAATACTAATTATACATATTTATCAATTTCCACCCAGATACGTCCCTTCTTTGACTGTCCGGATACATCACAATAGCGGAACCGCCCATGCCCGCGCACAGATACCAGATCCCCCGACTTCAGGCTGTATGCATTAGTAGTAATCAGGCGGCCATTCACAAATACGCTGCCACCCTCAATCAGAGAGATCAGACTGCTGCGAGATGCATGGAAAGCCAGCGCAATCACTGCATCGAGACGGACGGATGCAACGCTGCCGCGGATTCGCTCGAGAGATGGCGCATACGTAAAATCCTCCGGCTGGCAGACGGTACACCGGACTGTTGTATGGCGTATCCGGTTCAGTTCGTCACAGACCAGTGAAGCAAACTGGCTGCTGCAAAACAGAAACGCTTCCTGTTCCAGCACAGCGATATCCCCCGTCTTGCTGCGCTCAATTCCGAGGTTCATTAACGCTCCTAAAATATCCCTATGCGAAAGCTGCTCAGCGAACTTTCTCTGGGCCGGAACAATACGAATGCAGGAAATCGGATAAACCGCATCCTGCATACTGGCATCTGACGGCAAAAAGGCTGCCATTCTCCGCTCTGCTCCCTCATAACCGCCAAAAGTTTCCCCATGAATCCAGGAAAACTTTTGTAATAGGTCAAATAATATATTCTGTTCGTATAAACTCAAAAAATCAGAGTACAGGATACAACCACGCCTGTCTGCAAGTAAGGCCAGATCCTGTATTCTGCGTTTCAAAACCTCATCGTTTTTTTCCATATCACACCTGATTAAAACTTGGTTCCGAATGCCGGAACATCGAACGCACCACTCAGATATTCCTGATAATCACCTGAGATATCAACGCCGCTCGGAGTCACAATAAAGATATAATTGCTGACTTTCTGCAGGTTGCCGTGAATCGCATAGCATGAACCGGAGGAAAAATCAATGATCCGCTGTGCCAGATCAAGGTCAATCCCTTCCATATTCAGGATAATTGTACATCCCTCCAGAAGGGTCTCTGTAATCTCACTGCAATCCTCCATACTGCGTGGCTTAATCACACAAACTTCCATCGCACCGGATGACTTTTTCTGGCGGATCGGAGATACCTTCGGAGTCTTAACCTGCTTCGGACGTGCTGCCCTGACAGGCTCTTCCTTTTCCTGATAGGAATCCTCCTGCTCTGACGCATCGTAAGCTTCTTCTTCCTTCCGCGGAAGGAAGCGCCGCTTCGGACGCTCTTCTACGTAGTCATCCTCATATCCGTCTCCGTCATCCAGATATCCTTCTTCTTCCATATCGTCATCGTCGTTGAGTTTCATTGCATTTAAAAACTTATCTAAAACACCCATTCTGTATTATCTCCAATCTGATTTTATGCCCGGACCGTATAGTCACGCTCACCAAAGATTCCCGTTCCTACACGAACCATGGTCGCACCTTCCTCAATCGCGACCTCATAATCTCCTGTCATGCCCATGCTCAAATTGCACATATCCACATTATCAATGTTTTTTTGCTGTATGTCAACACATAATTTCTTTAAATTTCTGAAATACGGCCGATTTTCCTCGGGATTTTCTGTATATGGGGCGATTGTCATCAGCCCTTCGACATGAATATGAGGCAGAATACTGATCTCCCGGATAAAAGCTTCTGTCTCTTCCGGCGTGATTCCAAATTTAGATTCCTCCCCGGCCATGTTTACCTCAACCAGTACCGGAACCGTAATCCCATGTTTCCCAGCCTCCTCGTCAATCGCTTCCGCCAGCCTGACCGAATCGACAGAATGAATCATACACACCTTATCAATAATATATTTAATCTTATTACGCTGCAGATGTCCGATCATATGCCAATGAACATCCGACGGCATCCCGGGAAACTTATCCCTCAGTTCCTGAGGCTTGTTCTCTCCAAATTCACGTGCCCCAACGTCATATGCCTCGCGGAGCATCTCCAGCGGTTTGGTCTTGCTCACTGCGATCAATGTTACTTCGCTCTGGCTGCGCCCTGCTCTCTCACAGGCAGCAGCGATCTTTCGCAAGACGGTTTCCAGATTTTCTTTTATCATACTTACAGCACACTCCTTATATAGTTACATTTATCAATTAATAATCTGATCCACATCAACCTCCGATGCATTCAGAACAATATAATCATAAGCGGCAAGTCCGTAAATATTGTTGCTCTCTACGATACAGTATTCTTCATTCTGGTCTATGACCGTAATCTCCCGGAACACCGCATATCCTTTGTTGATATTGTAGACACCATGCAAAATAGTCAAATCCTTTGATGAAAGCTGAAACCGCTTGGCAGACTCTTCCTTCAGAATATAATCCCCTTCAGACAACAAGCTCTCATTGACCAGATAAGCGCCATCCGTATGACTGTAGACATTTGCTGTAACATAGCTTACCTCAGAGGAACCATCAGAGCGGAAATGCTCTACCTTCAATGTGATTTCTTTCTCCGTATCCTCATTTACAATTGCATATTCTTCCGGAATATTGTAAAACTGCTTTTCCACAATGGCACTGGCTGGTATCTTCAGTCCTGTCTTCTTATTCAGAACCAATTCAATCTCCAGAAAACGCTCAGTCGCATAGCGAACCAGAGAATTATCCAGAGTAATCTCACCAAAAGATTCATTTCCATTCGTAATAATAGTGAACGGGGCAGAAAACGTCTGGTTGTCTTTCAGAAAACGGAAACGGATGCTGGTTCGTCCGGAAAGCTCCGTGACCAGCTTATCATCCATCGGGAAATACAGCTTCCAATTCTCGCTCGTAATCAGCTTGTATATCGTATCCCCAGTCCTGACCTGTTTATTACTCCGCAGATCTGTCATATGATAACTGTTCTGGTCAAACATCTCAGACGTTAGATCCGCCCCTGTCAGGCTTTCGAATCCATCCGTATTATAAATGACAAATCCGGACTTCGGAGCATAACATCTGTTCTGAAAGCTGACATAATCCGTATCGAGGTCTCTGGTCACTTCAGAAAGAACACCCTCCACTCCTGCTTTCATATCGTATGTTTTCTGGAAATTGCTTTCAGAAAAGTTCATAGAAAAGCTGGACATAATATTCTGAAGACGTTCAAGATCCCGCTCGCCCGGTTCAAAATCTTCATATGCAACCAACTCCGAAGAACCACTCTCATTTATAGAGCATACCGTACTTCCTGCCGATGCCTTCGCGCCTTCGCGCGCATAATACCGGATGCTGCCGGATTGGGTAGCCGTAACGATCTCTTCCGTCCGGAGTGACATCGCCTGAAAACGATAATTGCCGCTGATAGTACCTCTGACCACCTCATACGGTGTCACATGTGTTTCAGTCAGATAGATAAAAATAAAAACTATCATATAGATAAACACAATACCGAAAAGCAGCGTACCGATATTTAAAAACGAATAACGTCTGTATTTCGTAACTTTACTGTTTTTTTTCCTGAATTTCAAAAGCTTCAAAAAACTGCCTCCTAAATCATGGTTCTGGTCTATCTCCGTAAATGTATATCTCCCCAAAACCTTCTTGTTATTTTACCATGTCCCCGGAAATGATACAACCATTGTTTTGCATAAAAAAATTAATTTTGGGAAAACTGGTTATTATTCACAAGCGCTGATCGTGGGATTACCTCGCGGAATATCGGCTGTGAATCGCAACAAACTGGCATCCCATCAAAAAGGAGGAAATTTTATGAGCAAGGGAATGGATTATACAGCTCTGACACTCGTCATAGTCGGAGCAATCAACTGGGGACTGATTGGAATTTTCAAGCTGGATCTGATCAATCTGCTGTTCGGCAACATGTCCTGGATATCAAGAATCATCTATATCCTGGTCGGACTTGCCGGGCTTTATCTGCTGAGTCTCTATGGACGAGTCACCGCCATGGGGGAAGAATAATATATAAAAGCGCCTGCCGTCCTACGGATTCTTCCGTGATACAGCAGGCGCTGTCCGATTACTAAAAGCCCTGGAACCGTGTGATTATAACTCTGCAATCACATTTTCACGATATGTATCAGCGATAGATGAAGCTGCTACGGAAACGCTGATTACAAAAGTAATCTGATACTTCTCACCGATCTTTGCAAGCTTTGTAAGAAGATCATTTACATTTTCCTCATCTGAAACAGAAATCTTCAGGAAGCTGTCAAGATACATCTGCTCAAGGTCATGATCCTGAGAAATAATTCCATAGATAAAACCGATAAACTCATCGCTGGAAGCGAGGTCAAATGATGAAACATCGATCAGACGGACCTTGTTATTCAGCTCGTACATATGCTTTGTACTCTTGTCCAGATAAACGATATTTCCATGTGCGGTCTTAATCTCGGAATTCACCTTGTCAAGCAGAATTTTTGTCTTTCCTTTTCCTTTTTCACCTACGATTAACTGTATCATGGTTATCTCCTCCTTATAGTAGCGGATATAATTTTCATGTATCAATTATAGACTATTCACGCCCAAATTACAACACCTAATTCTCAATCATTGACAATAACTCATTCATTTCTGAATAGAGAGAATCTTTTGTTTCGGAATGCAGGATAATAGACAGATATGGATTGCCGTACAGATCCTTCGTCATCAGTGCCAGACATGCCCCCGCATCATCTGTCGTTCCTGTTTTCCCCCCAAATACCGTGATATCCTCCGGTGCCTCCGCCTCGTTCGTGAAGTAATGATTCGTGGACTCCCAGGTCACGGCTACATCCGAACCATCCAGACGCTTGTATTCAGCATAATAATTCTTCCGGTTTATGATATCCCGAAACAGATCATACTTCAGGGCTTCCTGAAAGATCAGATAAATATCATAGACTGTAGTATAATGTTCAGAGTCCGTCAGTCCATGCGGATTCGTAAAATGTGTACCTGTAGCACCGAGACTTGCCGCTTCCTCATTCATCATGGCAACAAAATTGTCTACAGAACCGCCGATGTACTCTGCAATCATCATAGAAGCGTCATTTCCGGATGCAATCATCATACCATAAAGAAGCTGTTTCAATGACAGTACATCTCCCTCTTTGATATCGCAGACAGAAGAACCATATTCAATATCTTTGACAATTGATGTCACAGTAACCAGTTCATCCAAATTTCCATACTTCAAAGTCAGAAGTGCCGTCATAATCTTAGTGATGCTGGCCGGGGATCTTCTGGTAAAAATATCCTTGGCATACACGACCTCTCGACCATTTAAGTCAAAAAGACCTGCTGAATATGAATTTAAGGTCAGAAGATTCGTATTCTTATCCCCATCTGTGACGCAAAGCCCATCTGCAAACGGAGTATCCGTGCTTCCTGCCTGAAGGCTGCTGCTGAATCCGTATACGGGACTGGTATTTTCATAAGGCAAAAACAGGTCATAGTCATGTGAGCGAAGCACAAAATAATAAACCATGAACACAAGGGCACCGCAGAGCACTGCAAGTCCTGCCAATATCAATCCGAGCTTTATCAGATGTTTTTTTTCTTCTTTTTCTTTTGCCTGAAGTCTTGCCCATTCCCGTTCGGTGTAAAACGAACGCTCTTCTCTGTTATCTGTACATTTCACGCCACTCAAGATCTCCTCTTTCCAATGATTTGAGCAACAGCTCCGCCGAAGCGATATTCGTCGCAAGCGGCACATTGTGTACATCACAAAGCCGGATTACCTTGTTGATATCCGGTTCATGGGATCTCGGATTCAGCGGATCCCTGAAAAAAATCACAAGGTCAATCTGATTCTGCTCAATCATTGCCCCCATCTGCTCCTCGCCGCCGATGTGTCCTGCGAGGAACTTATGGATATTCAATCCTGTTACCTCCTCAATCAGACGCCCCGTCGTTCCCGTTGCATACAGTTCGTGCCGGACAAGTATGCTACGATAGGCAATGCAGAGATTCTGCATCAGTTTTTTCTTGGAATCATGTGAAATAAAAGCCACATTCATAAACAACACCTCCTCAATACTTTCTTGACTGTAACCCCACATTCAGAACAAACCCAATACCAATACAAAAACTAACCAGTGACGTCAGACCGTAACTCACAAAAGGCAGTGTAATACCCGTATTGGGCAGCAGCCCCGTCGCCACTGATATATTTAGAAAACTCTGGAAAAATATCAGTGATGCCATACCGCAGCAGATCAGAGTCCCTGAAAGCGCCTTGGCACGTCTGCCTATGATAAGGCATTCAAGCGCAATCAGAAATTCCAGTAATACGATCATGCAGCATCCAATAAATCCCAGTTCTTCTCCCGCAACTGCAAATATAAAATCTGTCTGAGGCTCCGCAATAAAATTTCCATTCTTTACGGAGGAGACTTCGTCATTATTTAATCCCTTTCCATAGAGCTGCCCCGTACCGATCGCTACAATGGAATTCTGCTGCTGGTATGCCTCCTGCGGATATTCCTCCGGCTTCAGCCATGCATAAATTCTGGTAAGCTGATACCCGTGCAGCAGTTCCGTATCCGGCTGCATCAGGATACTCATACCGATGACCGCAATCGGAATACATACCATGAAGATTCCGCCGATCACCTTGTAGGTAAGTCCTGCAGCAAAATAAATCACACAGAAAACAGCCGCTGCCACAATCGTGGTGGACAGGTCAGGCTCCTGATAAATCAGGAACAACTGGATTCCGATCAACGCAATCGCCTCCAGTATCGTCCGGACTTTATTGAGATCATCCTCATGTACCTCAAAAAATTTTGCGAAAAACAGGATCAGCATAATTTTTACAATATCAGACGGCTGGAAACGCAGTCCCCCGATATTAATCCATCTGGTAGCACCGTTTACGTTAACACCTACACCGGGAATAATAACGGATATCAAAAGTATACTTCCAACCAGATAAATAATCCAGTAAAAATTCAGAATCCATGTATAATCAAAGAGAGAAACTATGAGCATCAGAACCAGACCCAATATAAGGCCAAAAATCTGTTTCTGCTGATAGGATTCACGGGCGCTTCCGATCACCAGAATTCCCAGCGTGGATAGCGCCAGAACCCAAAGGATCAAACGGAACCTGTAGTCACTTAATTTGTACTGTCTTAACATATGGAACCCCTTGTTTTATCTCGTGTACAATTTCAACACGTATTTCTGAAACAGTCCCGTCAAGCTCAAGATACTTTGACAGAACGGTCATGATTTCCTTTTTCATTTGCATAAACTCTTCCGGTGTACAGGAAAGCCGGTCCGAAGCGACCGTCTGCTTCGCGCGCAGCTTGGCAATCCGGCTGGAATCATGTACTGCCTGATGATGTCTGCAAATTCCCATCCGTCTCCTCCTTATTTCAGCCGAAGCAGAGAAGATACTTTCTGTAAAAAGGAAACTGTAGGATGGAACTCGGCCAGCGGCACTGTCTCACCGTTAATCCTGCGACAGATATTCATAAAAGCAATGCCTGCCATACTGTCATTGCCAACCACCGGCTCTCCATGATTCGCTGCGATCACCACGCTCTCCTCATCCGGAACAGCCCCCAGAAGATCAACTGCGAGAATATCAATTACATCCTCCACAGACATCATCTCTCCTTTTCGAATCATATCAAGACGCATCCGGTTCACCAGAAGATCTATTTTTTTAATTCCGGCAGCTTCCAGCAAACCAATGATACGGTCTGCATCCCTGATCGCGGCAACCTCAGGTGTCGTAACTACAATTGCACGCGATGCGGCAGCAATTGCATTCCGGAATCCCTGCTCAATCCCGGCCGGGCAATCCATGATAATATAATCAAACAATGGTTTCAGGCTGTCCGCCAGCTTAATCATCTGTTCCGGCGAAACAGCACTCTTATCTCTCGTCTGTGCAGACGGCAGCAGGTAAAGATTCGGATAATGCTTATCCTTGATCAGAGCCTGCTTCAGGCGGCAGTTCCCCTCAATCACATCCACAAGGTTGTAAATAATCCTGTTTTCCAGTCCCATCACAACATCCAGATTCCGAAGCCCGATATCTGTATCAACCAGAACTACTTTTTTATTCATTCTCGCAAGTCCGGCTCCGATATTCGCCGTCGAGGTCGTCTTTCCGACACCACCTTTTCCCGATGTAACAACAATCACTTCACTCATTTCATTTTCCATCCTTTCCCATTCCTCATCCCCGGACACGACAGTGGTTTCTGACGTGCATTTCTCTTTCACAGTAAGTCTGACCTATGTACTTTCTCCTTACAGTTCAGCCATTCATGGCAGCTGAATTATAATATTTATCGCAGGATATCATGTCGGAATGGTTTTCCGGCAAAACAAGAAACCGGGAAATCTATCCCAGATACTCGCCGAGTGTGTCACTCGAAATCGCTTTTATCTGAATATGTCCGTCTTTCAGGTAAGCAATTCTTGGTTCGATCGGGTAATCTCCCGTATCGACACGCTTTACGATCGCACTTCTGACAATCTTATCAGCAATCCTTATTTGTAAAGGCTTCAGGGTAAGAGCAGCTGCAAAACACGAAGTGTCGCCCCCGGCTCCTGCATAGACGGTTCCCATACAGCAGCCAAGGATCACAATATTTCCCTTGGATATCACCTGTGCACCGGGATTCACATCTCCGATCACAACGATACTTGCTTCACATTCCAGTACCTGACCGGAACGGAGCGTCCCGCGGTAAAACTGCCCTTCCTCTGTGGCAGGCCGCTCCAGCGCCCGTGTTACAGCCTGCTTATAGTATTCTTTTGATTCCTTCTGTTCATCTACCAGACACAGAATATTGAGTTTCGAATTCTGTACTACCGTATCTACCAGCAGGCGCTCCTGCTCTTTTGTCAGGACCCTTCCCCTGAAGGTGAGAGCTACATTTGCATTCTTAAAGAACCCGGCAGCGGCGGCAAATTTTTCACCGACCGCCCGGTTCAGCTCTTCAAAAGGTAGATCAGGGTCAAGTATGAGAATCAATCCGTAGGGATTACTCTTGATAATTACAGCACTCTTCTCCATTGTGTCCCCTTCTTTCCGGTCATTGCTGCATCAGTCTGTACGTGTATAATCCTCCAGAACATTCGTTGCAGCATGTCCGGTAATCAATGTATCCTTGTCTTCCAATCCATAATAGTACGAAATAACATCTCTTGCAACCATTGCTGCGTTGGTTGAATTATAACCGTTTGTGATCCTGACTGCAATTGCAATTTCAGGATCCTCATACGGAGCATAACCGATAAACAGACCATGGTTCGGAACCTTTGTACTCTGCTGTGCCGTACCTGTCTTTCCAGCTACAGTAACTTCTGTAAAACCGCTGAACGCCTTGTGATTCCGTACTACATCCCTCATACCGGTATGAACGGTATTCCACAACTCTGCTGGAAGCTCCACTTCATTATGTATTTTGGCCGTATTCTCCTCAAGTACACTTCCGCTGGAATCCTTGATCTTATCAATCAGTGTCAGATCGTAACAAGTTCCGCTGTTTGCTATAGTCGTGACATAACGTGCAATCTGTGTCGTTGTAAAAGCATTATCACTCTGTCCCATAGCACCACGGACCGGGTCCGCCGTAAACATATGCGGTGATGATTCCGGTACCTCAATCCCGGATTTGGCATCCAATCCAAACATGGCAGCATACTTTGAGAGCGTTTCTGTTCCTACTTCATCGTTATACTCACCGCCAACCTGGCTCAAACGCCAGCCAACTGTATTAAAAAAGTAGTTACAGGAGTCCCTGATTGCAGTAGTCACCGTTTCTGTTCCATGCCCATACAGATTCCAACAGTTAATATCCTTCGGCAACTCAGTAAAAGCACCGGTACAGTAAATACCTTCTCCATAGTTGATCACACCCTCCATAATACCCGCCACAGCAGAAATCGGTTTAAACGTAGAACCGGGAGCGATCGTCTCCATCGTTGCACGGCTGTAGAATGGGCTGGACTTATCATCATTCAGCTTTCTGTAATACGCCGTATCCATCTCGTTTGCCAGACGGTTATTATCATAACCAGGGTAGGTGACACATGCAAGTATCTTTCCTGTATTTGGATCCGTCATGACAAAAGACGCCGAACAGGGATTCAGCGCGAGCTGTGACGGCTTAATCTCAAGATTAAAAATCTTCTCCTGCATAAATTCAAACCCGCCGAGAGATCCGTTTGACAACCGCTCATAATCATCCGCATCCATCTCCAGAACTCCCTGATCAAACAGAAGCAGACAGATTTGTGCACCAGTGATGATCTCCTGCTGGAGCATGTAACGGTACACCTTTTTACAGAAGTCATTGTCTTCATACAGATAATCGGCAATGTAATCCGCGATCATTGTGTATACTTCCGCAGAATCCATATATGCCGCATCCTCAGAAATCCTCGTGATATCAATCCAGTTCTTTGAAATCGCATAGGTCAGATACTCCTGAAGGCTGATCGTCTCTTCCTTAGTCCATGCGAGATACGTTTCATCTGTCTTGTCAATGGCTTCACTGTTCAGAATCCCTGTATCTTCCATCAACATATCATTGACAATGTAGGACATATAGACCTTGTATTCTTCGGTCAGATCCTTATAAGGAATCGGATCGTCAGTCAGAAGTTGATTTTTGATTGTAGCAAAAATATCGGACGCCTTTACCAGGAACTGATTGTACACGTATTTTTCATTTTCGGTGGCACTCTCCGTTTTCAGATGGCCTACATCGAGAACGTTATTTTCAAAAAGCGCATAATACACATCATAAATCGGAATCCGGACATCGTCCGCCGAAGAATACCATTCTTCATTGATTTCTTTCTCCGGTACCAGATTCTTATAAACGATACCGGCAATATACTGTTCCAGAAGCTGATAGATCGTATTCTGAAGCTCGCTGTCAATCGTCAGGATCAGATCCTCCCCTGCGATCGGCTCCACACGGTTCTCTACGGCAAGCGTCCGTCCGAGATTGTCCACGGAGAGAAGCTCACTTCCTTTCGTTCCCTGCAGTGTAGTCTCCATGACCTTCTCAAGTCCGGTCTTTCCTACAATATCATTTGCATCGTAGTCTTCATTTTCTTCCTGCAGCTCTTCCAGTTCCTCCTGAGAAATCTTTCCGGTATACCCGATCAGCGGAGCAAGAGACTCCGCATTCGCATATACGCGGCGATATTCTTCTGTTATATCAATTCCCGGAAAATCAGCCATGTTTTCCTGTATCTGTGCCATCGTATCCTGACTGATATTACGTGCGATCGTCACAGACTGATAACGCTGGAAGCTGTTGGCCGCGATATCTGCACGCAGCCCGACAAGCTGCAGAAGTTCATGATCCGTATAAGATTCCGGAAGCTGATATTCTTCCCGCTCTGCCGCAGTGATCGTCGGATCAAGTAGCCCATAATGCTCATCATCACAGAGCCGTTTCATCAATGCTTCTGCCGTGATATCTCTTTGCTCATCCGTTAATTTGTCTGTATACGCCTGACCAAACAGGTCAGCCTTAAAACGCAGCAGAGTAAATCCGGAGACATTGTAAACGTAGCTCCCATCCGCCGCCAGTTCAATCTCAAAATCATCCACGACAGAATCGCCGTGGCTTTCGATCATCTTAATAATACGGTAGAGAATACTGTTCACAGCGAGATTCTTCTCATGGGTACTTTCATACGTTCCGCTGTCCTCAAATACAACACAGTAGGAAAGCTCATTGTATGCAATCGGAACTCCGTTCTTATCGTAGATATTTCCCCGGGCACTGCTCACCTGCCGCTCCTTCTTGATGGAAAGGGAAAAGTCATTCTGATACGTCTCCCCCTGAATGATCTGGAGCTGGAACAGTCTCTGAACCAGAATTCCCGCCAGCAGTGCAATGACCACAGCCAAAATGATAATTCTGGAGTTCAGAGCCCTTGAAAATCTGTGTTTCATCTTATCAAACAAAGCTGTCAACACTCCTTTTATCTGTCAAGCTTAACCTTTTATTGATATGGTACAAAATCTGATAACAAATAATTGTCAGCAACAATGTGTAAATCACTTCCGGGATAATAATCCTGCGCAGATAATAGAAAAAATGAATCCGTCCCCGCAGCAGAAACATAAAACAGTACTGCAAGATTCCATATGCAAAATCACTGATCGAAATCAGGAAAATCGGAGTCTTGATATCGTCATCATAAAAGATACGGTAAAAATAACCGCTGAAATAACCTACCCATAAGTACAGAAGCGCATTGAAACCGATCACACTCTCAAAAAAGAGATCGGTCAGAAGGCCACACAGGAAACCTGTCACCATACCATCCTTCTTGCCGCGCATCAACCCGAACGCAACAGTTAGTATAATCAGGAGATTCGGTTTCACCGATGCAATTGCAATCATCTGGCATACGGTAGACTGCAAAATGATACTGACCAGTATCAAAACCAGCATAGTCACTTTCCGTCTCATGTCTCCTCCTCCGTCTGTTCTGTCTGGTCCTCTGCAAGAAATGTATTGGCAGAAATAATACCGGATCCATCCTCCGCAGTGGTGGAATCAGCAGGCACATAGTCCTTCAATTCCAGAATGACAAGTACCTCCTGTAAATGACGGAAATCCACAACCGGGGTCAGATAACCGGACTTGGTCATATTGTTGGAATCATTATTCAGCTCACTGATATAACCAATCAGAATACCCGGAAGAAACTTTTCACTGATATAGGAAGTCACGACTTTGTCCCCGACGTGTACTTTATTGTCAGAATCCGTCAGACGCACCAGATTCAGTTCTCCTTCATCAAGAAGCCGTAAATCTCCCGCAATAATACACTGGTCTGAGGTCGTGGAAACCATAGCGCTGACGCTGCTGTTGTCATCGATAATCGAACGCACGGTAGCCCAGTTTGTGCCGACCTCCGTGACAATCCCCACCAGACCGCTGCCGGAAATCACGTTCATATCCTTCTTGATTCCGTCACTGGAACCCTTGTCTATGGTAAAGAGCTGGAACCAGTTGCCGGATTCCTTCGCGATAATACGCGCCCCTACCTTTTCATAATCCTCATACTGCTGATCCAGTTCAAACAATTCACGGAGCCTGTCCAGCTCCTCTTTATTCTGAATCAGCTGGCTGTTCTCTGCCGTCAGCGAATCTACTTTTGCCTTCAGTTCCTCATTTTCTGCACGGAGTGTCACCGCATCCTCAAAATTGTCTGTAAGCCCCGCCAGCCAGGAACCGAAACCGTTGATCCCCTTCTGTACCGGGGTGATCAGAAAACCGCTGACCTGTTTCACCGGTGACACCAGATTACTTCCAAGAAAGGAGACTGTGATCAAAACCACACACAATACACTAAGCCCCACCAGCAGATATTTATTTGTCTTATTGTCATTTGTCTTTTTTCTCATAATTAAGCCACCTATCTCATTGCCGCAAGATCCTGAAGTGAGTAAGTGATCTGCTTCAGGTCGTGATTATTCAAAATCTCTACCAGACCACGTATCGTACTGTTGGCCGGATCTTGAATGTGATGAAGCGGTATGCCGATTTCCCTTCGGATATAGTCAGGGAGATTCAGGATCATCGAAACACCGCCTGCCAGATAAATTCCCTCCTGGGTAATATCCTTCATGACCTGCGGCGGAATCCGGTTATACACTGATTTGATATTTTCAATGATCGCATCGACCGTATCAATAATTGCCACACTGACCGCCAGCGACGGAATCATATCGGACTTCGGCAGCCCTGATAATGTATGTATTCCGAATACCTTCTGCTCAAGGCGCGGTCCATTGATCATAAAGGCCAGATTGTTCTTGAGCGCTTCCGCCGACTTATGGCTGATATTGAGATTGAATTTTCTCCGTACCATCGTCATGATATCCTCGTCGAGCTTCCGCCCACCCATTTTCAATGTCTGACTCAGGATCACCTTCCCGGAAGAAATTACAGCAATCTCAGTCGTGTCGGCTCCTATATTAACAATCATATGACCACGGTTTGACAGTACAGGAAGCCCCGCCCCTGCCGCATCTGCGATTCCCTTATCCACAAGATGTACCTTTCCCGCATGAATTTTGCTGCTCATGACATGGAAAAAAGCACGCCGTTCTACCTGCGTGATATCACTTGGCACTGCTATATAAATTGTACTGTTGCCGCCTCCAAAACCATGAAACCGCTTCAGGATATGGTAGAGCACAAGCTCCATCTCTGTTGCATTGGCAATCACGCCGTTTACCATAGGCCATATAACATTTACATTCTGCGGTGTCTTTTCATACATGGCATAGGCCGCATCCCCGACTGCCAGTACGGAACGTCCATCCCTCAATGCAATAACGTTCTTATCATACAGGAAATGTTTCCCGCTTTTATCGCGTATTTTGATCGTATCTGTACCCAGATCAACTCCGCAGACCTTTTGAAACAACATATCCGGCTCCCCTTATCAAATTTCCCCAGACGGAATCAGGATCCCCAGCTCCCGCATACTGACCGCCTGTCTGTCCCCGATAATGATGTGATCCAGAAGCTCAATCCCAATCAGCTTTCCCGCTTCAAGTACACGCTGCGTAAGCAGAACATCATCCCGGCTCGGATCCGGTATTCCGCTTGGATGATTATGCAGCAAAATAATACCGACAGCCCGGTACCTGAGTGCACTGATAAAAATCTCTCTCGGAGATATCAATGATGCCCTGACTGTCCCTCTTGAAATGATTTCCTCGTGAAGCAGCATACTCTTACTGTTCAGCATCAGGACAAGCAGCACCTCCTGCTCTTCATGACGAAGCTCTTCCATATAATATTCCGCTATGGTATCCGGATTTGAAAAGGACAGGCCTCCGGATGCCTGCGCGCGCGCAAACCTCCGTGAAAGCTCCGCAATGCATTTTAACTGTACTGCTTTTACCTTTCCCACACCGCGGATTTTCTGCAAATCAGACAGTGACCTGTGATAAATGCCAAGCAGACCGCTGCCTGCCCCCTGATCGGCAAGAATCGTCCTTGACAGTTCCAGAACGGACGAACCCTGCGCACCGGTACGGAGTATCACTGACAGAAGCTCCGCATCAGACAGAGATTCCGCTCCTCCGGAAAGGCATTTTTCGTATGGACGCTCTTCCTCCGGGATTGCTTTCATGGAACATGGCTTAATATTTGTATTATTCATTCAGACACCTGATACCCTCCGCCTGAACGTTTCTTCTGAATCATCTTCGTATTTTAACATAAAACCCGGGTAAAGTACACACCCAGTATATTAATTTTTTGTGATCAAAGTTAAGTTCGTGTTTA
>JAUNGL010000010.1:0-42522 GCA_030524665.1 Lachnospiraceae bacterium
AAGAAGGGAATGACTCCAGAGCAGGCGAAGGAGATCCTTCTGAACCAGTATCTGTATTACGGTGTTATGATGGTAAAGATGGGCGATGCTGACGGTATGGTATCCGGTGCATGCCATTCTACGGCTGATACACTTCGTCCGTGTCTGCAGATTCTGAAGACAAAGCCGGGTACAAAGCTTGTTTCCGCATTCTTCCTGATGGTAGTTCCGGATTGTGAATACGGCGCAAACGGCGCATTCGTATTTGGTGATTCCGGTCTGGTACAGGATCCGAATCCGGAAGAGCTGGCAGCGATCGCAGCTTCCTCAGCAGAGTCCTTTGAACTTCTGGTTGGAGAAGAGGCAAGGGTTGCTATGCTGTCCCACTCTACTATGGGAAGTGCAAAACATGCTCTCGTAGACAAGGTGACAGAGGCTACAAGAATCGCAAAAGAGCAGTATCCGGACCTGAAGCTGGATGGAGAGCTGCAGCTTGACGCAGCGATCGTTCCGAGTGTAGGTGCATCCAAGGCTCCGAACAGCGACGTGGCAGGCAAGGCGAACGTCCTGATCTTCCCGAATCTGGATGCAGGAAATATTGGATACAAGCTGGTACAGAGACTTGGCAAGGCTGAAGCATACGGCCCGGTAACTCAGGGTATTGCCAAGCCGGTAAACGACCTGTCCAGAGGATGCTCTGCTGACGATATCGTTGGTGTAGTAGCAATCACAGCAGTACAGTGCCAGGCAGCAGACAAATAATTAAGATTCAGAACCAGAGTTTCAGATGCAGGGCTGCGAAGCCCTGTGTCTTTCTGAAAAAGAAATGATTCATTTAGGAGGATATGGAAATGAACGTATTAGTAATTAACTGCGGAAGTTCATCCCTGAAATATCAGCTGATCAATTCAGAGTCCGAGTCAGTGCTGGCGAAAGGACTCTGTGAGAGAATCGGGATCGACGGAAGACTGACTTATCAGAAGGCAGGTCTGGATAAGGAGATCACAGAAGCTCCGATGCCGACTCATAAAGAAGCAATCCAGATGGTACTGGATGCACTCGTAAACGAGAAGACAGGTGCGATCAAAGACCTTTCTGAAGTAAACGCAGTAGGCCACAGAGTCGTACATGGCGGCGAGAAGTTCGCAAGCTCAGTTGTGATCAATGAAGAAGTACTCGCAGCGATCGAGGAGTGTAATGATCTTGCACCGCTTCACAACCCGGCTAACCTGATCGGTATCAACGCATGTGCAGAGCTGATGCCGAACGTGCCGATGGTTGCCGTATTCGACACCGCATTCCATCAGACTATGCCGGAGAAAGCTTATCTGTACGGGCTTCCGTATGAGTACTATGAGAAATATAAAGTAAGACGTTACGGCTTCCATGGAACCAGCCACAGCTTCGTATCCAAGCATATGGCAGAGTTCCTCGGACTGGATCTGGAGAACAGCAAGCTGGTAGTAGCTCACCTCGGAAACGGTGCCTCCATCTCCGCGGTTGTAAATGGCAAGTGTGTAGATACCTCCATGGGTCTGACTCCGCTGGAAGGCCTTGTTATGGGAACACGTTCTGGTGATATGGACCCGGCTATCATGGAGTTTATCGCAAAGAAAGAAAACCTGGATATCGCAGGCGTAATGAACGTTCTGAACAAGAAGTCAGGTGTGTTCGGTGTATCCAAGGGACTTTCCAGTGATTTCCGTGATCTGGAAGCAGCTATGAATGATGGAAATCAGTATGCAGCAGCAGCTCTCGAAGTTTTCTGCTACCGCGTAGCTAAATACATCGGTTCTTATATTACGGCGATGAACGGTGTGGATGCAATTGCATTTACAGCAGGTATCGGTGAGAATGCTCCGCTTGTTCGCAGAAAAGTTCTGGAGTACTTCGGATATCTCGGAATCCAGATCGATGAAGAGGCAAACGGCAAGCGTGGAGAAGATATCGTGATTTCTACTCCGGACTCCAAGATTAAGGTAGCAGTGATCCCGACCAATGAAGAGCTTGCAATCTGCCGTGAGACGGTGGCGTTGGTTTAAGTGGAATAGAGGGGATTCAAAGAGGTACGCCATTTTTCAAGCATGGCGGAATTGTTAAGGTATAAATATGTAAAAAGTGGGTTGACAAACCGAAAACAGGCGATTATAATTTAAAAAGTGTGTCAGGAGGAATATGTTTTGGTAGACCTTACAGATGTGATACTGACAGAGGGGAAAACAGCTTCTTATACTACGGAGCTTGGACTTACCGTACTGTCGTATAAGACAGGTGACTTTCCAATTGAGGAGAAGACACCGGTTACATTGACTGTTGAGAATAAAGGGGAACGGAAGCTGGTGCTTTCGGGAGACGTACTGCTGGACGTTCTGATACCTTGTGCACGCTGCCTGGAGCCTGTTAAGAGCAGGCTTGAGGTCCGTTTCGAATTTGAGACGGGTTTGGATGAATCTGAGTATATTGATGGATATAACCTGGATGTGGATCAGCTCATTCACGATGAATCATTGCTGGTCTGGCCAGAGCGGGTGCTTTGCCGTGAGGATTGTAAAGGTCTTTGCAGTGTATGCGGACAGAATCTGAACGTCGGCCCGTGTGGCTGTGAGCGTACCAAAGCAGATCCCAGAATGGCAAAAATCCTTGATATCTTCAATAATTTTAAGGAGGTGTAACCCATGTCAATCTGTCCTAAGAACAAAACTTCCAGAGCAAGAAGAGACAAGAGAAGAGCTCAGTGGAAAATGACTGCTCCGAATCTTGTAAAGTGCAGCAAATGCGGCGAACTGATGCTTCCGCACAGAGTCTGCAAGGCTTGTGGAACGTACAATAAAAAAGAAATCATCGCAGTTGACTAAGCTGTGATCGAAAGGGAATTGTCATATGGCTGACGAGAGGTCAGAGTGTGGCAGTTCCTTTTTTTATTCTATGAAATTGCTTAATTCTATTTGTGTTTAATTAAACGTGAACTTGGTTATGCGGTACAGAGAATTTTCTGTTGCTTTTTATTTCGATGTCTAGTATAGTAGGAATAGTAATGCAGGAGGAACTATCTGGAAGCGGGATCGAGTCCGGATAGTGATGCAGGAGGAATTGATATGAAGGAAACAGTCCGCATCGTAGTCGATGCGATGGGTGGTGACAATGCCCCCGGGGAGATTGTAAAAGGTGCTGTGGCTGCAGTGAAGGGGCGGAGCGATATTCATATCATATTGACAGGACTTGCAGACAAGATTGAGAAGGAGCTTTCCAGATACCAGTATCCGGATGGCAGCATCGAAGTGGTTCATACATCTCAGGTAATTGAGACGGCGGAGCCGCCAGTGGCAGCGATACGTTCGAAGAAAGATTCTTCAATTGTAGTCGGTCTCACGATGGTGCGCCGTGGTGAGGCGGATGCATTCGTCTCAGCCGGGAGCTCGGGCGCTGTTTTAGTTGGGGGACAGGCGATTGTCGGACGAATCAAGGGGATTGAGCGTCCTGCACTTGCGCCGCTGATTCCCACGAAAAACGGTGTGTCGCTTCTGATTGACTGCGGTGCAAATGTAGATGCCAGATCTTCACATCTGGTACAGTTTGCAAAGATGGGTTCTATCTATATGGAAAATGTTCTTGGAGTGAAACATCCAAGAGTCGGAATCGTGAATATCGGAGCCGAGGAGGAGAAGGGAAATGCACTTGTAAAAGAGACTTTTCCGCTTCTGAAGGAGTGTACGGACCTGAATTTTATTGGGAGTGTAGAAGCAAGGGATATTCCTGCAGGAGTCTGTGATGTGGTTGTCTGTGAGGCATTTGTAGGGAATGTGATATTGAAGCTATATGAAGGAGTCGGCTCGACTCTGATTGAAAAAGTGAAATCTGGTATGATGACCAGTATAAGAAGCAAGATAGGAGCACTTCTTGTAAAACCGGCATTGAAGAAGACATTGAAGACGTTCGATGCCAGTGAGTACGGTGGGGCGCCGCTTCTTGGATTGAAGGGACTGGTTGTGAAGACGCACGGAAGCTCCAGGGCAAAAGAAGTGGAGAATTCCATTTATCAGTGCGTACAGTTTAAGCAACAGGCGATTAATGAGCAGATCATGGCTCATATCTCGTAATTTCCGGCAGTCGGCTGTATCGGACAACGGACTGCATCATTCAGGAGAAAAAGAGTTGTCTTCTGAAAGACAACCTAAAATTTATGAGTAAAGGAAGGAAATAAGTATGGAATTTGAAAAATTACAGAGTATTATTGCCGAGGTTTTAAATGTGGATGCAGATGAGATTACACCAGAAACTACATTTGTGGACGATCTGGGCGCGGATTCGCTGGATGTATTCCAGATTATCATGGGGATTGAGGAAGAGTTTGATATTGAGATTCCGAATGAAAAGGCTGAGAAGATTGTCTCTGTAGGCGATGCGGCAGAGGCGATTAAGAACGTGATTGGCTGATGGTATTCCATTGCTCACGTAATTTTTCAGGGGAGCTGCATGGCTCCCTTTTTTGAACGCAGAGGAGGGTGTTCATGTCTGTCTGCGTTCAGGAACAGACAGAGCAGCGGCTGATGGAAGTCCGTTTGCTGACGGGACAGGCAGCTTTGAGGAGGATATGGATTATGACAGAAGGAAAGCTGAAGGAACTGGAAACAAAAATAGGATATACGTTCCGTAACAGAAAAATGCTGAAACAGGCGATGTGCCACAGCTCGTATGCGAATGAGCACCGTGCGGAACAGCTGAAAGACAATGAACGGCTGGAATTTCTGGGAGATGCGGTACTTGAGGTCATCAGCAGTGACTTTTTGTTTCATCAGCACCCGGATATGCCGGAAGGAAAACTAACGAGGCTGCGCGCGAGCATTGTATGTGAGCCGACACTTGCATTGTGTGCCCGGGAGATTGCACTTGGTTCCTATCTGATGCTTGGCAGAGGCGAGGAAATTACCGGGGGCAGGGGAAGAGATTCGATTGTCTCAGATGCTATGGAAGCACTGATCGGTGCTATTTATCTGGACGGTGGTTTTGCTAATGCAAAAGAGTTTGTAGAGAGATTTGTACTGACCGACATCGAGCACAAGCAGCTCTTTTATGATAGCAAGACTATTTTGCAGGAAATCGTACAGAGAGATTTCAAGGAATCAGAGGTGCATTACGTGCTGGCCGGTGAGGAAGGTCCGGATCATGCGAAGAGGTTCGAGGTCGAAGTGTGGATCGGAGATCGGAAGGCCGGCAGTGGTCAGGGAAGTACGAAGAAAGCAGCGGAGCAGGAGGCAGCCTATCGTGCGATTCTCGCATTAGGGCAGCATTAATGGAAAGGGAAAACAGTCAGCTATGTATTTAAAGAGTATTGAGATACATGGATTCAAATCTTTTGCCAATAAAATTCTGTTCCAGTTTCATAACGGGATTACAGGGATTGTAGGACCGAATGGAAGCGGGAAGAGCAATGTGGCCGATGCTGTCCGGTGGGTGCTCGGAGAACAGCGTGCGAAGCAGCTTCGAGGAGCCAGCATGCAGGATGTCATTTTTTCTGGTACGGAGGCAAGGAAGCCGCTTGGCTATGCGTCAGTATCTATCACTCTGGATAACGCAGACCATCAGCTGCCGGTTTCCTACGATGAAGTGACTGTGACGAGACGTGTCTACCGTTCCGGTGAAAGTGAGTACCTGCTGAATGGGACACAGGTGCGCTTGAAGGATATCAACGAGCTTTTCTATGATACCGGTATCGGGAAAGAGGGATATTCGATCATCGGACAGGGACAGATTGAGAAAATCCTGAGCGGGAAACCGGAGGAACGGCGGGAACTGTTTGATGAGGCGGCCGGTATTGTAAAATTCAAAAGGCGAAAAGCCACGGCGCAGAAAAAGCTGGAGGAAGAAAAGCAGAATCTGGTCCGAGTCAACGATATTTTATCGGAGCTGACACGCCAGCTTGGACCAATGGAGCGTCAAGCGGAAACGGCGAAAATCTATCTAAAGAAGAAGGAAGAACTGAAGAAGTACGATGTGAATCTGTTTCTGACAGAGGTCGTGCGGATGAAGCAGGAGCTGCAGACACTGGAGGAGAAGTACGGGACGGCCGATGCTCAGATGCAGGAAACCAGACTGACCTACGAGAAAGCCAAAGTGGATTATGAGGTGCTGGAGCAGGAGATGGAGGAGCTGGAACAGCGCCTTCAGGAGCAGAGAGACAGTGCAGCCCGGGCGAAGATGCAGAAACAACAAATGGAAAGTCAGATCGCACTGATGAAGGAGCAGATCAATACTGCCAGGGCGAATGATGAACATTTTCGGGCAAGGGTCGAGACGATTGGAAAAGAGCTGGAAGAGCGTGCCGGACAGAAAGAGAGTGCAGAAGAGGAGATGCAGACGCTGCATGGTAAACTGAACGGTATTTCGGCAAAAGAACGCCAGGCTGCGGAAGCTCTTCAGAAGGTGCAGAATGAGATTGCAGAGCTTACCACACGGATTGAAACCGGAAAGAATGAGATTATCCGCATCCTGAACGGGCGTGCTTCGGTGAAAGCCAAGTTCCAGCGGTACGATACGATGATGGAGCAGACAAATATCCGGAAGTCCCAGCTGGCACAGCAGGTTCTGCAGATGAAGAGCGAAGAAGCTGTTCAGGAGGAACAGATCGCCGGGGTACAGGCAGAGTATCAGGAAATCACGGAGCGGATCCAGGCTCTTTCTGAGAAGAGTGAGGAGACAGGTGCAAGGCTGACTGAGATACAGCAAAGGCTGACCGGGGCTAACCAGAGAATCGAGAAAGAGCAGGTGGAATACCACAGGGAGGCTTCGCGTCTGGAATCGCTGCGGAATATCGCTGAACGTTACGATGGGTATGGAAACAGTATCCGCAGGGTTATGGAGCAGAAGGAACGTGTGCCGGGAATCCTCGGAGTCGTTGCAGATCTGATTAAGACAGGAAAAGTATACGAGACGGCAATTGAGACAGCACTTGGAGGAAGTATCCAGAATATTGTGACGGACAGTGAAGAGACTGCGAAGCAGATGATTGCCTTCCTGAAGAATAATCGCTACGGGAGGGCCACCTTCCTGCCGCTGACAGGGATTTCAGCGAGAGGAGGCTTCGGAAATGCGCAGGCATTGAAGGAACTGGGCGTCGTTGGTCTTGCCAGCAATCTGGTTCAGGCAGACCTGAAATATGCAGATCTGGTAGAATATCTGCTTGGCAAAACACTTGTGGCAGATACGATTGACCATGCAATCGCGATTGCACGGAAATACCGTCATTCCCTGAGAATTGTGACACTGGAGGGTGAACTGCTGAGTCCGGGCGGTTCGATGACAGGAGGTGCTTTCAAAAATACATCCAATTTGCTGGGAAGACGGAGAGAGATCGAGGAGCTTCAGAAGCAGGTGCAGGAGCGCCATGCTTCTTTGCAGAGACTTCAGCAGGAAGTAGATGAATGCCGTACGAAAAGGAACCGCCTGAGGGATGAGATAGTTGTGCAGAAGGATGAGATGCAGGAGGAGTATCTGAAACAGAATACTGCAAGGATGAAACTTCAGGAGCTGACCGGAAAGAAGGAGCAGGCAACTTCCGGCTATGCGCGTCTCAAGCGGGAAGCAAAGGAAATCGAAGCACAGATCCGGGATATCCGCGCCGGGAAAGAGGCGGAGCAGGAAGAACTGCAGAGATCGGAAGCGACAGAGAAAGAGACGGAGCAGGAAGTAGAAAAGTGCCAGCAGATACTGGAAGAGAAGCGGAGGGAAGAGCAGCAGGCATTGGCTGTGTCGGAGGATATCCACCTGAAACTCGCCGGGATCCGGCAGCAGGAGAGCTTCGTACGCCAGAATATCGAACGTATTGTATCTGAGATGGAGAAGCTGGAAGAGGAACAGGAAAATATCCGGTCCGGTATTACAGAGACGGCAAATGGTATTAAACAAAAGCTTCAGGATATATCGGAGATAGAGAAGAACGTAGAAGTTGCGGATGCGGAAAGTAACCGGATGGAACAGGCAATTGTCTCACTCTCTGGTGAACGGGAACAGAAGAACAAGAAGCACAGGCAGTTTTTCGAACACAGGGAAGAATTGTCGGAGCGTATGAATCTGCTGGACCGTGAGTGCTTCCGTCTGAATTCACAGAAGGAAAAGATGGAGGAACAGCGTGACTCCCAGATCAATTATATGTGGGAGGAATACGGGCTGACCTATACGGCTGCACTGGAACTGCGGGAGGATATGAACCTGACACCCATGGAGCTGAAAAAACAGATTTCAGAACTGAAAGCAGGAATCAAAGGACTCGGCAATGTCAATGTCAATGCGATTGAGGATTACCGGGAGCTGTCTGAGCGTCACACCTTCCTGTCGACCCAGCATGAGGATCTGGTGAAATCGGAAGCGGCATTGCTGAAGATCATCGAAGAGCTGGATGAAGGAATGCGGGTACAGTTCCGGGAACAGTTTGCGCGGATTCAGGTGGAATTCAATAAGGCATTCAAGGAACTGTTCGGAGGAGGCAAGGGTACGCTGGAGCTTGTAGAGGATGAGGATATTCTCGAAGCAGGTATTCGTATCATTGCACAGCCGCCGGGGAAGAAGCTTCAGAATATGATGCAGCTTTCTGGTGGAGAAAAGGCTCTGACAGCTATCGCATTGCTGTTTGCGATCCAGAATCTGAAGCCGTCACCGTTCTGTCTGCTGGATGAGATAGAGGCAGCTCTGGATGAAAGCAACGTAGACCGCTACGCAGGTTATCTTCACAAGTTGACAAAGCACACACAATTTATTATTATAACACATAGAAGAGGCACCATGGCAGCGGCCGACCGTCTGTACGGTATCACGATGCAGGAGAAGGGAGTATCGGCGCTGGTATCCGTGAATCTGATCGAACAGGATCTGGATGCATGAACTGACGGGTCTGTGGTTTGATGGTGGATCTGAGCTGCAGCCCGGTTTGGACAGGAGAGTGAGACTATGGAAGAGAGAAAAGGGTTTTTCAAACGTCTGGTAGCAGGACTTGCGAAGACAAGAGATAATATCGTATCCGGAATTGATGCGATATTTAATGGATTTTCCAGCATTGACGATGATTTTTACGATGAGATTGAAGAGATCCTGGTGATGGGAGACATTGGAATCAATGCAACGACTTCTATTATAGAGGATTTGAAGAATAAGGTGAAGGAACAGAATATCAAGGATCCGACTGAGTGCAAGCATCTCCTAATTGAGAGTATTAAGAACGAAATGAATGTCGGCGAGACGGCCTATGAGTTCGAGAAACAGAAATCAGTCGTTCTGGTTATCGGTGTGAATGGAGTCGGAAAGACAACGAGTGTCGGAAAGCTCGCAGGCAAGCTGAAGGATCAGGGAAAGAAGGTTGTACTTGCGGCGGCTGATACTTTCCGCGCAGCGGCAGGAGAGCAGCTGACGGAATGGGCGAGAAGAGCGAATGTCGATATCATCGGTGGTCAGGAGGGTTCAGATCCGGGAGCTGTCGTCTATGATGCCATAGCGGCAGCCAAGGCAAGAAATGCCGATGTATTGCTGATCGATACGGCGGGAAGACTGCATAATAAGAAAAACCTCATGAATGAGCTTGGCAAGATCAACCGCATTCTTGAACGCGAATACAGTGAAGCATTCCGTGAAACACTTGTGGTACTGGATGGGACGACAGGGCAGAATGCACTGGCACAGGCAAGGGAATTCAAAGAAGTCGCGGATATCACTGGAATCATCCTGACGAAGCTGGATGGTACGGCAAAGGGAGGGATTGCAGTAGCGATCCATTCGGAGCTTGGCATTCCGGTGAAGTATATCGGAGTCGGTGAGACGATCGATGACCTGCAGAAATTCAATGCGGATGAGTTTGTGAATGCATTGTTTGATGTGAAGCAGTGAGAATAGGTCTGGCAGAAGGGGTTCCACGCTCTGCTGTCAGAATATCATTCCGTGGAGGAGCGGCAGGAAGTACCGGCGTTCTGCGTATGAAATATTAAAAATAATAGAGAAGAAGGACAAGGCTATGCTGACATTGGAGACATTTGAGGAAGCTTCCGAGTGTGTGAAGCGGGTGATTCAGGAGACAAAGCTGGTATACAGTGAGTATTTCAGCGCTCAGACTGGAAATAAGGTTTATCTGAAGGCTGAGAATATGCAGGTGACGGGGGCTTACAAGATCCGCGGCGCTTATTATAAGATCAGCACTCTGACGGATGAGGAGCGGGCGAGAGGGCTGATTACAGCTTCGGCCGGAAACCACGCGCAGGGGGTTGCGTATGCGGCGAAAGCGTATGGCTGCAAGGCTGTGATTGTGATGCCTGCGACGACTCCGCTTATGAAGGTGAACCGAACCAAGAGTTATGGTGCGGAGGTAGTGCTGTACGGAGATGTGTATGATGAAGCGTGCGAGTATGCATACAAGCTGGCGGAGGAACATGGCTATACGTTTATTCATCCGTTCGATGACCCGGCAGTGGCGACCGGACAGGGAACGATCGCGATGGAGATTGTGAAGGAGCTGCCGCTTGTGGATTACATCCTTGTGCCGATTGGCGGCGGCGGACTTGCTACCGGAATATCTACTCTGGCAAAGCTTCTGAATCCGAAGATCAAGGTTATCGGTGTGGAGCCAGAGGGGGCTGCCTGCATGAAGGCATCGCTCGCAGCAGGGGAGGTTGTGACTCTGCCGAGTGTGAATACGATTGCTGATGGTACGGCGGTCAAGACACCGGGCAGCCATATTTTTCCATACATTCAGGAGAATATCGATGAGATCATCACAGTCAGCGATGATGAGCTGATTGTGGCTTTCCTGGATATTGTGGAGAATCACAAGATGATCGTGGAGAATTCCGGTCTGCTGACGGTAGCGGCGCTGAAGCATCTGGATATGAAGAACAAGAAGATTGTAGCTGTCCTGAGCGGCGGAAATATGGATGTCATCACCATGGCATCTGTCGTACAGCATGGATTGATCCAGCGTGACCGTATCTTCACGGTATCTGTCCTTCTGCCGGACCGTCCGGGCGAGCTGGTGCGTGTCGCTTCCATCATCGCGGAAGAGCAGGGCAATGTCATCAAGCTGGATCACAATCAGTTCGTAAGCACGAACCGGAATGCGGCTGTGGAGCTTACCATCACGATGGAGGCGTTCGGAACCGATCACAAGGAGAAGATCATCCATGCTCTCGAATCGCATGGCTATACGCCGATCCAGAAGATGGCAAATCTTTGATGAAAAGCAATTTTTGTCCCCGAAGCAGGATCTTCGGGGACTTTATCATAATATTCCTTTGGAACGGGCATGCCCCGATGCGGGCTGCCCGCTTTTGCTGTCTTTGAACTCTGCCATTCCCGGGCGAGGAAGAGTGTGCAGTACCTGCAGCGTACTGCGGGTCTTTTCAGAACACCTGAAAGTGACAATTTTGTCACCCGGCAATTCATTGCAGAGTCACGAAACGCATGTATCATAAAAGTATCACAGATATGCAGAGAGAATCAGACAACTGTTTTCATGATAGTTGCTGTCTGAGCAAAAAGGAAAGGAATGAATATAAGAATGGAAATACTCAGATGTGAAAACCTGACAAAGGTGTACGGGGAAGGCAATACATGCGTCAAAGCACTGGACAATGTTTCTTTTCAGGTAGAAAAAGGGGAGTTTGTCTCAATCGTAGGCCCTTCCGGGAGCGGAAAATCGACACTGTTGCATATCCTGGGCGGTGTGGATAAGCCGACCGGGGGCAAGGTCTATATCAATGGAACGGATATCCATGCACTGAAGGAGGACAAGCTCTCTATTTTCCGGCGCAGGCAGATCGGGTTGATCTACCAGTTTTACAATCTGCTTCCGGTGCTGAATGTCGATGAAAACATTGCACTGCCTCATCTGCTGGATGGAAGAAAGCTGGATCAGGAGCGGCTGGACCAGATTGTGCAGTATATGGGGCTGACGGAGCGGAGAAACAATCTGCCGAGCCAGCTTTCCGGCGGACAGCAGCAGAGGGTGTCGATCGGACGGGCGCTGTTTCATCATCCGGCGATCATTCTGGCAGATGAGCCGACCGGGAATCTGGACCGCAATAACGGAGCGGAGATTATCCGGCTGCTGAAGGAGTCGAACCGCATGCAGAAGCAGACGCTGCTGCTCATCACACATGATGAGAGCATAGCGCTGCAGGCAGACCGCATGATTTGTATCGAAGACGGCAGAATCACGCGGGATGAGCGTATCCGTATGCTGGGAGGTGGTCTGTCATGAGAAACCGGATTGTGTATCATGTCACGTGGCAGTATATGAAACAGAACCGAAAAAGGACGCTGACTGCCTTTTTGGGGATTATCTTTATGGTACTGCTCATGACCTGTGTGTTTGTGGGAAAAGACACCGCGATTGACTATATGGAACAGGTGGCATCCGCCAAAGATGGTAAATGGCATGTCAGCATGTATGATGTTACGGAAAAAGAACTGCAGGCAGTGTCGGAGCTGCCATACGTCCTGGAAACAGCGAAATCAGACAGCTACGGGATGACAGAATTGGAACAGCCGGCCAATCCGGATAAGCCATATCTGATGGTCAAAGCGTACACAGAACTCTGTTTTGACTGGATGAATATTGAACTGGTGAGCGGGAGACTGCCGGAGCGTGAGGATGAAATCGTAATCAGCCAGAGCATGCTGGAGGATGGTGCCGCGCTTGCGGAGGGTGATCAGATCCAGGCAGATTTTTTTACAAGGACAATCACGGGAATCAGCGAGGGAACAAAGACTGTCTTTCCGTTTTATGATATTACAATAGAGTATGGGGAAACCATTGATGTGCCGCAGGACTTTCCATACTTTGCGGAGAACGACAGCTTCCGGGAAGAGCATCAGATGATTGGAAGACAGCAGAGATATACAGTGGTTGGTGTGATAAAAGCTCCGGGCTTTGAGAAAAAAGACTCTGCCGGGTATGCGGCAATTACGCGTTATCCGGAAACAGATGGAGCAGGTTCTGGAACCTTCAATCTTTCCATGAAGCTGGATTTGGCTGCCGCACCGCCGTCCTTTTCGCAGGAACTGCGGGAAATCGGGCAGGGACATGAGATAGATTTTAATGACTACGTGCTGGGATTTTCCGGGAAATCGTCCGATTCGACGATGAATACAGTCGCAGGAATGATGTCCGTATTTTTTATTGCGATTATCATGCTGGCTTCCATGTTCCTGATTTATAATGTATTTAATATGTCATTTGAAGAGCGGAGCCGTTATCTGGGGATGCTCTCATCCGTGGGGGCGACCGGAAAACAGAAACGGAGCAGCGTGTATTTTGAAGCTTTTTTCCTGCTTGTGTTTGCACTGCCGCTTGGCATTCTGGCAGGCTTTGGAACAGTAAAAATCGGAATGATGCTGCTTCAGCCATTTATCGGAACCTTCATGCAGCTGTCAGATCAGGTGAAGCAATGTCCGGTTACACTGCACATTTCCGGTACGGGATTGCTTCTGACGCTTGCGGTCAGTATCGTTACCGTATTGCTTTCTGCTTATCTTCCGGCCAGAAAGATCGGAAAAATCGGTCCGATTGAATGCATCCGGGGAAATACGGAGCGGAAAAGAAGACAGTATCCGATGAATCGCAGAAGGATCCGGCTTATGGGAGCTGAAGGGCTGATTGCGGGAAATTCGCTGAAGTATCAGAGAAAGAAAACGAGAGGCATTATCGGAGCTGCTGCGGTTTTTATGGTTATTTTGGTTGTCACAGCGTTTGGTACAAAGACTGTCACGCGTCTGGTCACTTACCGGATGATAGATTCGGAAAACGTGATGATTAACAGCGAGGGCTGGGATTATTCATTTGGAACAATCGGAGCCAGTCCGGAAGAATATGAGGATATAAAACAGGAGATCCTGAGGGATGAAGGGGTAGAGGCTGTACAGGAATGGCGTGACGCAATGTTTGTCGGCAGTGTTCCGCAGGAGACTCTGGGGAGTGAATACTGGGAAGCTCTTCACAAAATATTTAATCTTTACTATCACAGGGAACTGAGTGATCAGGAATTTGAGGAGATATTTGGGGGAGGTCCTTCGGTGATGAGCGTACTTGCGGTGGAACCGGAGATCTTTCAGGAGATCGCGCAGCGGACAGATACGGATATGGAACTGCTGGCAGAGTCAGATGATCCGGCGGCGATTGTAGTTCAGGACGGAGAGATGTCCACAAGTACCTGGAGTGTGCAGGGAATGGAGCCAGAGCGGTTCCAGTTCTTTCAGATCGGGAAAATGACAGATCTGGAGAAGGGGGAGCTTTTACCGATGAGTCTTTATTCGGTCACGGAAGATGCACAGGTTGATTTTCCGCTTCGGATCGTGGGATACGCTTCGAATGAGCAGCTGAAGAAATATGTGACATTTCATTCTCAGGAGCTGTGGGTGATCGTGAGCCTTGATACCGCTGATCAGATCGACAGGATTTTGATGGATACGGAGAGCCAGACCCGCAATTACAATCTGATGACGAAATCCCTGTACCTGCGTATGAATGATCAGGATACCGGGCTTGCGGAACGGCTGCAGGAGTTGTCAGACCAGTCGAATGATTATTATTTCGGAAGGCCTTCCATGAGCAAAGATTTTGCCGAATCGATCAACAGTATCATACGGATTCTCCTGTATTGCTTTGTGCTCCTGACTTCCGTGATCTGCCTTCTGAACCTGTACAATGCGATCCGGGGCAGAATTGCAGGCCGGAAACGGGAATTTGCAGTCATGATGTCCGTGGGTATGACATCGCGGCAAATCGAGAAAATGCTGCTGTACGAGTGTGCGGGAATCCTGCTGCAAAGTGTACTGTGTGCTGTGGTTGTTTCCACTCCGATCGTCCTCTTCCTGAAAAAAGAACTGATTGGGCTGTTTGGTTACGTGACGGTAGCTTTCCCGTGGTGGATTTATCTGGCGGCAGCCGGGATCGCGGTTGTGGTTGTAGTAGTGCTGACATTGTCCTGCTATCGCAGGGAGAAAATGGAAAATATACTTGAGAATGTCAGGAGTGAGAGTGTATAATCGAGAATAAAAGAGGATTGCGGGGAGTGGAGATGACAGTTCTGGTGGTAGAAGACGATGCGATTATTCTGGAGGGCTTGCAGTATTCTCTGATGCAGGAACAATATGAAGTATTGACGGCCCGCACACAGGCAGAGGCATTTGGGATTTTGAAAAGCAGCATTCATCTGGATATCTGCCTGCTGGATGTCATGCTGCCGGATGGGGATGGCTTCGCTATCTGCCGGGAAATACGGAAAAACAGCAATGTCCCGATTCTGTTTCTGACGGCCTGTGACGATGAGATCCATACGGTCATGGCACTGGAGCAGGGGGCGGACGATTATATCGCAAAGCCATTCCGCATCCGGGAGCTTCTGGCGAGAATGAAAGCGATTCTGAGGCGTACTTCAGGAAGTGCGCCGGAATCATCTGTGATCACGGTTGGGAGCAACCAGATTAATTTACAGACGGGGAAGGTCTATTCCGGTAATGAAGAGATCGTGCTGACTGCGATGGAGTACAAGTTGCTCTTGATTTTCCTGAATCACAGGGGACAGAATCTGTCCAGACAGCAGATCCTGAACGATATCTGGGATGATGTGGGAGATTTTGTCAATGACAATACGCTGAGCGTGTATATCAAGCGTCTCCGGAAGAAGCTGGGAGATTCCGAGGAGAATCAGTTCATCAAAACCGTGCGGGGAATCGGCTACCGGATGGAGAAGTAGGGATGCAGGATGGAGATTATCATACAAATTTTTATATCGGGGCTTATTTTGCTGCTCTGTATCCTGATTCGGGATGTGCAGGTGATATGCTGGATCGTCGGGACCGGTATGATCCTGCTGGTTGGTGTATCAGTAATTGCGCACAGGATCAGAGAAAAACGGCTGGAAGATCTGACAATGTATCTGATGAAGGTGCAGGACCGTCTGGATCTGCCGGAGATGAAAAGCTGCGGAGAAGGAAATATCGGAATTCTGCAGAGCGAGATCTACAAACTAGTGGCATTGCTGCAGGAACAGTCGTCCAGTGCGGTGAAAGAGAATACGTATCTGTCCCGGATGTTGTCGGATATTTCACATCAGATCAAGACGCCGCTGACGTCAATCACGATCATGACGGATCTGTTGAAGAGTCCGGAGCTGCCGGACGGGAAGCGCCTGGAATTTGCCGCCAGAATCGAGCAGCAGGCGAACCGGATTACGTGGCTGGTGAGGAATCTCCTGACACTTTCCCAGTTGGAAGCGGATATGCTGAAGCTGAAAAAAGAACATGTAAATATAAAAGTACTTCTGGCGAAGGCAATGGAACCATTTGAAATTATGGCTGAGGTGAAGGAAATAGAGCTGACAGTGCATGTGGATCCGGATATTCAGATCATTTGCGACGAGCATTGGACAACAGAAGCAATTTCCAATATCATCAAAAATTGCATCGAGCATACACCGCCGGGAGGAAGTGTTACGATTACGGCAGACCAGAATAATTTTTCAACCAACATTTATATCAGGGATACGGGCGAGGGGATTGAGAAAGAGCAGCTTAGTCATATTTTTGAACGTTTTTACAAGGGAGAAAATGCTTCCGAAAACAGTGTCGGGATCGGGCTTGCCATGTCACGTCAGCTCATCCTGCAGCAAAACGGGATGATCGATGTGATGAGCGAAAAAGGGAAGGGAACCGCCTTTCATATCAAATTGTACTCGGAGATCAATGTGTAAGCTGGATACGGTGTGATTGTTCGCGGGACAGCTACTCAGTGAATGATCACATACGGTTGAATGCGGGCGAGTGAAATGACAAATTATGGTTGACAATTTGTCAAAAGTTGTTTTATAATATCTAACAGCATGCGATGGGGCACTTTATTTCCACAGAAAGTGCCCCCTTTTATTTCATCAGAGAGTTTAGAACATCACAGTGAGACCGCAGGAAAACTCTGACGAAGTAAAGCAGAAAAGGAGGATAAGGAATGAAAAGAAAATTGACAGCAGCAGTCATAGGCGCAGCGATGGCAGTATCCGCAATGGTATGCCCTGTACCGGCTATGGCAGCAGGAGAGCAGGTATTGAACACCTACCGTTTGAATGAGCCGGCAACTCTGGACCGTGTGGCACCTACGATTGACGAGTCGGGAAAGTACATCCTGTACGATGCATCAGAGCCGTTGGTGCGTATTGAAGAGGGCAAGATCACGGAAGCAGGCTGCGAATCCTATGAATACAACGAGGCAGATCTGACTTATACGTTTAAGCTTCGTGAAAATTACTGGGAAGACGGCGTGCAGGTTACGGCGGCTGACTATCTGTATTCTTTCCAGCGGATGGTGGATCCTGACAGTGCTTACGGCTATGTGTCAGATTTGTACTGTATTGAAAATGCAGAAGCGATCAATGCAGGCGAAATGGAAGTTTCTGAGCTGGGCGTGACGGCTCCGGACGATACGACTCTGGTAGTGAAGCTGAACGAAGTGACGCCTTCTTTCCTGCAGGTAGTTCCGATGTATCCGCAGAGACAGGATTTTGTTGAGGAGTGTGGTGACTCCTATGGGATTGATGCAGACAAATTCTTAAGCTGCGGACCGTTTAAGGTAACGGCCTGGGAGCACAACAGCTATATCGACATGGTTCCGAACGATCAGTACTGGGATGCTGCCAATGTAAAGCTGGAGCAGCTTCATGTAGCTTTTGTCAATGATCCCAATACACTGTACAGTTCCATGCTGAACGGAACACTGGACTACATGGAAACCTCTACACCGGAGTATATTGAAACCTTTGAGTCCATGGATGATATGGTTGTTCAGGACCATGTAACGCCGACACTTGGCTTTATCGTATTCAACTGTGAGGATGAACTGATGTCCAACGCAAAGGTTCGTCAGGCGTTCTCCCTTGCAATCAACAGAGAAATGTTTACAGAGGTGATCTATCACGGACTCTCCTATCCGGCATACGGACTTCTCTCACCGGCAAACGGCATTGACGGAGTTTCCTTCCGTGACAAGGTGGAGGAACCGCTGAAGGCATTTGCGGAAGAGAATCCAGATCCGAAGGAGCTGCTGATAGAAGGGCTGACAGAACTTGGTATGGATCCGGATCCGTCCAAGCTTCAGGTTACTCTGAGCACAGGCTCCACCAGCGCAAGCTCCAACAACAGCATGGCAGTGTTCCAGCAGTTCTTCCAGGAGACACTGGGTGTGACTATGGTTCCGGATGCAACAGAGTGGGCTACCTTCTGGAACGACTGCAAGGGCGGTGATTTCCAGATGGCATATCTCGCATGGTCAGGTGAAGTAGACGTGTCCTTCCTGTTTAACCTGTTCCTGAGTGATTCCGCACAGATGCCGTGCTTCTATTATACAGACGAGTTTGACGAGATTGTGGAAAAAGCAAATAAGTCTACGGATGCTGAGGAGCGTTTCCAGCTTTACGGCGAAGCAGAGAAGCTGGTTATTGTGGATCAGTGCCAGCTTGCACCGGTTTATTACAGTGTAAACAGATCCGTGCTTCGTTCCAGAGTGAAGAATTGGGATTACAATGTATTCTCTACCGCAGGACGGAAGGGCGTATATATTGAGGAATAATCAGCCGCCTGATTGTCACGGAACGTAATCTGAGGCAGCGGCAGAACCAGGAGAGACCGCAGCAGGTTTCTCCTGGTTTTTAAGATTAAAAATGCGTGGAGCATATTCGAAAGCGGATCGCAGCACAAAGGGTCAGTTTTCTAATGTGCTCCATATAGAAAGGAGCAGTGCAAAATGAAAAAATATGTGATAAAAAGAATTATCTATATGTTTTTCGTATTGTTGATCGTAACGACAATTACATTTTTTCTGATGCACAATATTCCGGGAGATCCCCTGACTGCGCTGGTGCAGAAGCTGCCGGAGCAGACAAAAGCCAATTATTATGCCAAGTACGGTCTGGATAAGCCGGTGTGGGAACAGTTTTTGCTGTTTCTGAAAGGGATTTTCACGGAAGGTACACTGGGAGAATCCATCCGTTATCCGGGGCGTATGGTGAAAGATATGATCGCGAAGTATTCCGTAAGCTCCGGACAGATTGGTCTTACCGCCGTGGGAGTCGGCTTTCTTCTGGGTATTATGATGGGAGTGGTTTCCGCGTTAAAGAGAAACAAGCTTCCGGATAAAATTATCAGTGTCATTGCCATTATCGGCGTATCTCTTCCTACTTTTGTGGTTGCATCGGTACTTCAGTATATTTTTACGGTTAAAATCCAAATCCTTCCTACGATGGGATGGGGTGAGCCGAAGCATATGGTACTTCCGGTGATCTGTATGGCGCTGTCGCCGCTGGCCACCTACACCAGATATATGCGTTCCAGCGTGTTGGATGTAGTGAATCAGGATTACATTACGATGGCAGAAGCAAAAGGAATGAGCTTTGGTATGATCGTCAGAAGGCATATTCTGCGGAATTCCATCCTGCCGTCGCTGACTATTCTGGGGCCGAATATTGCCGATGTATTTACCGGTTCCTTCATTATCGAGTCTATATTCAGTATTCCTGGTCTGGGAAGCTATTATATCACTGCGGTAACGGACAGAGATTTTCCTATGATTATTGGATCTACCATGTTCTATACAGGAATTTACATATTGTCACTTCTGATTGTGGATATTCTGTATGTAATCATTGACCCCAGGATTCGGCTGTCCGAGTCAGACTGAGTGCGTTTTGAGAAAGGTGGATATTAGGATACTATGGAAAACAGGAATTTTACAGATGATCAGTTTGTGATTGTCGGCTGCAGCAATGCGGACAGTGAAAAGCTGGTCAGGCCCCAGACAACTTACTGGAAGGACGCCTGGAGAAGGCTGAAACAAAATCATCTGGCGATCGCTGCTATGGTTGTATTGCTGCTGATTATATTGCTGACTATCTTCGGACCGGCAATCAGCGGATACAGTTATGAGAAAATGAGTGCAGATATGAATCAGACGCCGAGTATGAAGCACTGGTTTGGTACGGATTCCCTGGGAAGAGATCTGTTTGCCCGGGTATGGATTGGCGGACGGGTGTCCATTATCATCGGTGTCGTGGGAGCAGTGATCACCACTATCATAGGAAGTATCTATGGCAGTATTTCGGCTTTTGCCGGCGGACGGGTGGATTCTGTGATGATGCGGATTGTGGAAATCATCAGCAGTATTCCTTATCTTATCGTGGTAATTCTGCTCTCACTGATGCTGGATGACTCCGGTATCGGAAGTATTTTGCTGGCACTTTGTCTGGTGGGATGGTGTCCCACGGCGCGGCTGGTCAGAGGGCAGATTCTGCAGCTGGCGAGCGCGGAATACGTGACGGCAGCGAAGACATTAGGAGTTTCGAATGGCAAAATCATTATGCGGCATATGATTCCGAATACGTTAAGCGTTATTATTGTCAATCTGACCTTCCGTATCCCGGGTTATATTTTCAGTGAATCTTTCCTGAGTTATGTAGGACTTGGGATTAAGACGCCAAATACCAGCTGGGGTATGCTGGCAGCCAGTGCCCAGGCAAATATATTCTTTTATCCGTATCAGTTGTTGTTTCCGGCTTTGATGATCGGGCTTACGATGCTGTCCTTTACCCTGTTTGGTGACGGACTCAGAGATGCGCTGGATCCAAAGCTTCGCCGGTAGGAGGTGCGAGATGAGTCGATTGCTTGAAGTAGAGAATCTGCAGGTATCTTTTCATACCTATGCGGGTGAGGTGAAAGCGGTCAGAGGAATTACTTTTGGAGTAGAAAAAGGTGAGACTCTGGCAATGGTAGGCGAGTCCGGATGCGGAAAATCAGTGACCGCCAAGGCGCTGATGCGTCTCTTTGAACGGACATCCGGCGAGATCATGCCCGGTTCGGCGATCTCCTTTGACGGAGTGGATGTTTTGGGGCTGAATAAAAAGGAACTGCATGCGTTCCGGGGGTCTGAGATCGGTATGATATTTCAGGATCCCATGACTTCACTGGATCCTACGATGAGTGTAGGCAAACAGGTGGGAGAATGCCTGATGGTACATAAGGGAATCAGTATGAAGGAAGCTGTGAAACAGTCAGTGGATCTGCTGCGTCTGGTGGAGATTCCTAATCCTGAGGAGAGGGTCAGGGCATATCCGCATCAGCTCTCCGGAGGGATGCGCCAGCGTGTAGTAATTGCCACCGCTCTGGCCTGCAATCCGAAGCTTCTGATTGCAGATGAACCGACTACGGCGCTGGATGTCACGATACAGGCGCAGGTACTGGATCTTCTGAGAGGTTTGAAAGAGAAGCTGGGAACTGCAATTATTCTGGTGACACATGATCTTGGAATTGTAGCAGATTTCGCAGATCGGATTCAGGTGATGTATGCCGGTGTGATTGTGGAAGAGGGAACGAAACAGGAGATTTTCAAGGAGTGTGACCACCCTTATACGTGGGCGCTGCTCCAGTCAATTCCTTCCGAGGACGATTCCGGGAGGGAGCTGTATTCCCTGAAGGGGACACCGCCGGATTTGCTTATGGAACAAAAGGGATGTCCCTTTGCATCACGCTGCGAGTACTGTATGCCGGTCTGCAAAGAATATGCACCGGAATTTACCCAAAAGAGCGGTACGCACCGGGTAGCCTGCTGGCTGCAGCATGAGAAGGCTCCGAAAGTCAGACGGCCAGTGGGACTGGGAGGTGAAATACGATGAGTCAGGATATCATCTTGCAGGTGGAGAACCTGAAGCAATACTTCCCTTTGGGGAAAAACAGAGTGGTGAAAGCGGTGGATGACATCAGCTTTTCTATCAAAAGAGGAGAGACCTTTGGTCTGGTGGGAGAGTCCGGCTGCGGCAAATCGACTACCGGACGAAGTATTCTGGGGATCACACGGCCTACGGCCGGAAGGATTCTGTATGACGGGGAGGATATTTCTTCCTATACGAGGGCGCAGAAACTGCAGTTTAAAAAGCATGCGCAGATGATTTTTCAGGATCCGTATGCCTGTCTGGACCCGCGTATGACGATCAGCAGCATTATTAAAGAGGGAATGGAGGTTCATTTCCGCTATTCTAAAAAAGAATCTGATGAGAAGGTATGCGACCTTTTAAATAAAGTGGGATTGACCGAGGATTATGCTTCGCGCTTCCCGCATGAATTGTCCGGAGGGCAGCGGCAGAGGATTGGAATCGCCAGAGCTCTGGCGGTAGAACCGGAGTTTATCGTGTGTGATGAACCGATCGCCGCGCTGGATGTTTCCATTCAGGCACAGGTGGTGAATCTGCTGATGAAGGTGCAGGAGGAGAGAAAGCATGCGTATCTCTTTATTTCGCATGATCTGTCCATGGTACGCCACATTTCCGATCATATCGGTGTGATGTATCTCGGGTCTCTGGTAGAGACAGCTCCGAAGGAGGAGATCTACAGTCACCCGCTGCATCCTTATACAAAAGCACTGTTCTCAGCGATTCCGCAGCCGGATCCGGATAAGAACTGGGCCAGAACCAGAGTAAAGCTGGAAGGAGAGGTTCCAAGTCCGATCAATACCCCGGCGGGCTGCAAATTCTGTGCACGCTGTCCCTATGCGGACGGACGCTGCCATCAGGAAACGCCGAAGCTGCGTGATGTAGGGGCGGGACATATGGTGGCATGCCATAAGCTGGAAGAACTGTAAGGAGACAAGATGAAAAAGATATTATTTACAGGCTTTGAACCATTTGGAGGAGAATCGGTGAATCCTTCCTGGGAGGCAGTATCGCTGCTCCCTGACAGGATTGGGCTTGCTGAGATTGCAAAACGCCATTTGCCGGTGGAATATGACACAGTGGCTGATTTGCTCCGGCAGGCTATTGAAGAAGAGCAGCCGCATGCCGTCATTTGCGTGGGCCAGGCCGGCGGAAGGGCGGTTCTGACTCCGGAAATGGTGGCAATTAACCTGAATGATGCTGCCATACCGGACAATGCAGGAGTGTCCCACGGCGGAGAAACGATCTGTCAGGACGGCCCGGCGGCTTATTTTGCCACAATTCCGGTAAAAGCGATCAGTGCCGGAATGATGGAAGCCGGGGTACCTGCCGCAGTGTCCTACACAGCTGGTACCTATGTGTGCAACAATGCGATGTACCATCTGCTCCATCTTCTGGCGGGGGAGTATCCTGAAATCAGGGGGGGATTCATTCATGTGCCCTATGAATGCGGTCAGGTACTGGGGAAATCCAACATGTCTTCCCTGCCGTTGCCCATGATTGCCAAAGGTTTGGAGGCGGCAGCGAAGGTGACGGCGGAGGTGCTGGAAGCGGGCACCCAGGATATCCGGATAGCATGCGGAAGCACACACTGAAAGCAGATGACTGCTGAGCCGCAAACAGTGGTTTTAGTTTGCGTGCGGGAACATACCGGGTGCAGGAAGAAACGGCGGATACATTGGGGAATGGATATGAGATTTCAGAAATCGAGTGATCAGATGAGCAGAGAATATAAAATAAAACCAGTGGGCGATCAGGCTATTCAGGTAATTTTTGAACAGAAGATTGACGAGAAAATAAACGAAAAGGTCATGGCACTGCGGGACAGGCTTTCCTCTGATGCCGGGGCCTTTTCGCACGTTCCCAAGGGGGCGGTGCTGGAGACGATTCCAGCCTATGCGTCCCTTTTGATCTATTACAATCCCATGATGACAGATTATGGCTCTGTGAAGGAGTGGCTGGAGCTGCTTTTGACAGAGAGTGGAAAGGGAAAGCAGTCGACGGGAAGGCTGATTGAGATACCGGTGTGTTACGGAGGAAGATATGGCGAGGATTTAAAGTTTGTGGCCTCCCATGCCGGAATGACGGAAGAGGAAGTGATCCGCATCCACAGCGGGCGTGATTACCGCATTTATATGTTGGGATTCCTACCCGGATTTCCATACCTGGGAGGAATGGATGAGCGGATTTTTACGCCCAGGTTGCAGAGTCCCAGAACCAGAATTCCGGCCGGAAGTGTCGGAATCGGCGGAGAGCAGACCGGTATCTATCCGGTGGAATCTCCGGGAGGCTGGCAGCTGATCGGGCGCACGCCTGTGAAGCTTTTTAATCCGCAGAACAATGGTGAACTGCCCTATGAAGCGGGTGACCGGATACGGTTCATTCCCATAGGAGAGAAAGAATTCGGGCAGCTGTCCCGCAAACAGTGACGGAAAATCATCAGTAAGGGCGGGATTCCGTGATTCCGTTCACAAAGAGTGCTGCAGTCTGTGAAGACTGGGATGGCAGAGGCAAAGCAGGATGAGGTAATATTTCTGCGGGCAGCACCGGTATGGAGTACAGAGAATGGCAGAGATCAGAAAGGATGGGAGGAAGTATGGCGCTGGAGATTTTGTCTGCAGGTCCTATGACAACGATACAGGATCTGGGGCGGCAGGGTTATGCAGGCAGAGGCTACCGCAGATGCGGAGCATGTGATAAATATGCCATGAGACTGGCGAATCTTCTGGCATGGAATCTTTCCGGGGAGGATAATAGTTCTGTAGTGGAATTCACTTTGTCCGGCGGCAGGATACGTTTTACGGAAGGGGCATTGATTGCGCTGACGGGAGCAGACATGTGTCCGAAGCTGGACGGCAGTCCGATTTCCATGTATCGGACTGTGCAGGTACACCCGGGGCAGGTGCTGGAACTGGGGATAGTCAGGAGCGGTCTGCGTTCCTACCTGGCTGTCAGCGGAGGTCTGGATGTTCCGAACATGATGGGAAGCAGTTCCACTGATACGATCTGCCGGATCGGAGGTCTGGACGGCGGCGCGCTCAAGGCCGGGGATTGGCTGGAACTTGGCCGGGAGTCCTGGCTCTGGGGAGACAGAACGCGTGCGGAACAGGTATTCACTCATTTGCAGGAAAAAAACGCGGAGTTTCTTCTGACAGAGGATCTGTTCTGGATCAGGACAGCATCCTTTCGTTACCGCAGTATGGGGCAGGAGCTTCTGCCTGTGCTGCGCACAGTTGCCGGACCCCAGGAGGACGCATTTACCGCAGAAGCTATGGAGGTACTGAGGCGCAGTGTTTACCGGGTGAGCGCGGATTCTAACCGGATGGCCTGCAGGCTGGACGGTCCCGGACTGGAAGCGGAACATGGATATGATATTATATCGGACGGTATCGTGGAAGGTTCTGTGCAGGTATCGGCCAATGGTCAGCCGATCGTCATGCTGGCTGATCACCAGACAACCGGAGGATATGCGAAGATCGGTACAGTAATCAGCGCAGATATTCCGGCTATTGCGCAGAGAAGGCCCGGCGAGCATATCGGATTTCTGTTCATTACGCCGGAGGAGGCGAATGAGGCGTACCGTCTGGAGGAAAAGAAGCTGTCATGGTTTCGATGGAAGCTGCTGGAGCATCTGAAGAAATATGCGCCCCCGGAAGCGGCTGATCTTTTCAGCAGATTAGACTGCGGAGAAGAGATTCAGTTGTGAGAGTAGAGCGGATTCAGCCAGAAAAGAGAATGAATATGTGTAATGTTGCTCATCGTCCGCAGGGGCGGGCGTTTTATCAGATGGAAAGATAAATACAGGGAGGAATGGAAAGATGATTTCAATGGATTTGAATTGTGATCTCGGGGAGAGCTTCGGAGCGTATAAGATCGGGATGGATGAACAGGTGATACCGTATATCACTTCCGCAAATGTGGCCTGCGGTTTTCATGCAGGGGACCCGGCTGTCATGGCAAAGACGGTAGCTATGTGCAAAAAATACGGTGTCCATGTGGGAGCTCATCCGGGATATCCAGATCTGCAGGGATTCGGAAGGCGTGAGATGAGTGTCAGCCCCGCGGATGCGAAATATGATGTAATGTATCAGGTGGGGGCATTAAAAGCATTTTGTGACAGTGAGGGAGTTTTGCTTACCCATGTCAAGCCTCACGGTGCGCTGTACAATCAAGCGGGGAAAAATTATGACTTGGCTCTGGCGATCTGTCAGGGAATTCAGGCGATAGATCCGGGACTGAAGATCCTGGCACTCAGCGGAAGCTGTATGGTTCAGGCGGCAAGAGATATTTCTCTGCACTATATCAGTGAGGTCTTTGCAGACCGTGGCTATCGGGCAGACGGCTCTCTGGTGCCGAGAAGCCAGCCGGGAGCCATGATTGAGGACGAGGAAGAGGCAATTGCCCGCGTAGTCCGCATGGCTGTAGAGGGAAAAGTGACAGCTGTGACAGGTGAAGAGATCGGGATACAGGCAGATTCCGTGTGCGTACATGGAGATGGGCCGAAAGCACTGGCATTTGTGAGGAAAATCCATCAGGTGCTGGAAGAGAAAAAGCTATTGATCCATTCAGATTTAGCATACTAAGTGGTGCAATCAGGCGGCTGAAAGAATATCCGTCATACCAGTATTTCATTTCATTGAAGAATTATGGCAGTGATATGTTTTTTGTCGGCATCAGCTACGATGAAAAGAACAAAAAGCATATCTGTAAGATCGTACGGCATAAAAAAAGATTAACAAACTTGTCAATAAAAAGTACTTGACACCAGCCGCTTTTTCGTATATGATAGCCAAGGTGATGCACATGGAACAGGTATTGCAGCAGACGCTGCTCTATGATTTTTATGGAGAATTACTGACAGAGCATCAGCGGAGTGTGTATGAGGATGTCGTCCTGAATGATATTTCCTATTCCGAAGCGGCGCAGGATCTTGGAGTCAGCCGTCAGGGAGTACATGAGCTGATCAAGAGATGCAATAAGATTCTCGAAGGATATGAGTCGAAGCTTCATCTGGTTGAACGATTTCTGTGCATCCGGCAGAAGGTGGAGCAGATTCAGGAACTTGCGGGTCAGTACGGTGAGATTGATAAGGAGACGCTGGCGCGCGAGGTGAGTGAGATTTCAGGCAGTATATTAGAGGAGTTATAAGATGGCGTTTGAGAGCTTATCCGAAAAGCTTCAGAATGTATTTAAGAACCTCCGGAGCAAGGGACGTCTGACGGAAGCAGATGTTAAGACCGCGCTGAAAGAGGTAAAGATGGCTCTGCTCGAAGCGGATGTCAGCTTTAAGGTAGTCAAGCAGTTTACGAAGGCAGTGCAGGAAAAGGCGGTCGGTCAGGACGTGATGAACGGACTGAATCCGGGCCAGATGGTGATCAAGATCGTAAATGACGAGCTGGTATCGCTGATGGGTTCTGAGACGACCGAGATTGCGCTGAAGCCCGGCGGTGAGATTACCGTGATTATGATGGCAGGACTTCAGGGAGCCGGTAAGACGACGACAGCGGCGAAGCTCGCCGGGAAGTTCAAGTCGAAGGGACGCAAGCCGTTGCTGGTAGCCTGTGACGTCTATCGTCCGGCTGCGATCCAGCAGTTACAGATCAACGGTGAGAAGCAGGGCGTGGAAGTATTTTCACTTGGCAGCAAGGTCAGCCCGGTGCGGATCGCACAGGAAGCGATTGCTTATGCCGAGAGAAATAACTTCAATACCGTCATGCTGGATACCGCAGGCCGTCTGCACGTTGATGAGAGTATGATGCAGGAGCTGCAGGATATCAAGGATGCGGTGCATGTAGACCAGACGGTTCTGGTCGTGGATGCGATGACCGGACAGGATGCGGTGAATGTGGCATCCATGTTCCAGGAGAAGATAGGGATTGACGGTGTAATTCTTACGAAGCTGGATGGCGATACCCGCGGCGGTGCCGCGCTGTCCATCAAAGCGACGTGTGGAAAGCCGATTTTATACGTCGGTATGGGTGAGAAGCTCTCGGATCTGGAGCAGTTTTATCCGGATCGTATGGCTTCCAGAATTCTCGGTATGGGTGATGTGATGTCGCTGATCGAGAAGGCGCAGGAGACGATCGATGAAGAGAAAGCCCGTGATATGGAACAGCGGCTTCGCAAGGCGCAGTTCGGTTTTGATGATTATCTGGAGAGTATGAACCAGATGAAGAACATGGGTGGGATTTCCAGTATCCTGAGTATGATCCCGGGTATGGGCGGTTCTCAGATGAAACAGATCGAGGATGCGGTTGATGAGAAGAAGATGGCTCAGATTGAGGCGATGATTCTCTCGATGACCCCGGCGGAACGATCCAATCCGGATCTTTTGAATCCATCACGGAAGAAGCGGATTGCCGCAGGCGCAGGTGTGGAGCTTTCTGAGGTGAACAAGCTGGTGAAGCAGTTTGAACAGAGCAGGAAGATGATGAAGCAGTACTCCGGAATGCTCGGAGGCAAAGCTGGTAAAAGAGGCAAGTTTCGGCTTCCCTTTTAACATAAAATGAAAAATAACCCAAGGAGGTGAGATAAAATGGCAGTAAAAATCAGATTGAGAAGAATGGGACAGAAGAAAGCTCCTTTCTATAGAATCGTTGTAGCTGATTCCAGATCTCCGAGAGATGGAAGATGTATTGAAGAGATCGGTACTTACAACCCGAATACAGATCCGAGTGAGTTCAAGATCAACGGGGAACTGGCTAAGAAGTGGCTTGCAAACGGCGCTCAGCCGACCGAAGTTGTAGGAAAGCTCTTCAAGGCAGCCGGAATTGAAAAATAGGATAGAGGTGCGCATATGAAAGAGTTAGTTGAGGTAATTGCAAAGTCTCTAGTCGACAATCCGGATGAAGTAGAAGTGACTGAGAAGCAGAGCGGCAAGGCTCTTGTATTAGAGCTGAAGGTAGCTCCTTCTGATATGGGTAAGGTAATCGGAAAGCAGGGCAGGATTGCAAAGGCTATCCGCTCTGTCGTAAAAGCCGCAGCATCGAGGGATGACCAGAAGGTGATTGTGGATATTTTACAGTGACCGTACAACAGTTGCGTTTTACAGTAAGGACGGGCTGCTGCATCCTCTCAGGGAGGAAATGCGGCAGCTTTTATCATTTCTGTATTTTACGGCCGGAGACTCGGATATCGTTTGTACAGATTGATTTTGCTTGTTTTAGCTGAATCAAATCTGACAATGGAAGTTTCAGATTTGGTTATAACGGGTATTTACGTATTGTATTCGGCTCATCAGGAGGCAGAGAGATGAAAGATATTTTACAGGTTGGTGCAATTACAAGTACACATGGCCTGCAGGGAGAGGTCAAGGTATTTCCTACGACGGATGACCCGAAACGCTTCAGGAAACTGAAACAGGTATTGATAAAGCAGGGAAACGGAATGAAGGAGCTTGAAATTACGCAGGTGAAATTTTTCAAGAATCTGGTCATTCTGAAATTTAAGGACCATGACAGGATTGAGGATGTCGTGGGATATAAAGGAATGGAACTGTATGTCACACGCGAGAATGCGGTGAAGCTTGGAAAAAACGAATATTTTGTTGCTGATCTGATTGGAATGACAGTTGTGCTTGAGGATGAGAGTGTGTTAGGTACGCTGGAAGATGTACTTGAGACAGGGGCGAATGATGTTTATGTGATAAATACCCATGATGGCAGGGAGGTTTTGATTCCGGCCATCCGCCAGTGTATTCTGAATGTGGATGTGGAAGAAAACTGCATGAAGGTACATCTGCTGGACGGGATAATGGAGTAGCGGCCTGTGCTGGATTGACACAGGAGAAAAGAACAGAAGCAGACTAAGAAAATGTGTGGAAAAATACATTGGTGACATATACAGGAGATTTTCAGAATTGTGTATCAGGAGACAGGGAGGAAGCAGCAAGATGAATTACCATGTTTTGACATTATTTCCTGAAATGATTGAGGATGGTATGAATACGAGTATTACGGGGCGTGCCATCACAAAAGGGCTGCTTTCGCTTCATACGGTGAATATCCGGGACTATTCAGTGACCGGAAACGGCAGAATTGATGATTATCCGTACGGTGGAGGAGCCGGAATGGTCATGCAGGCGGAGCCGGTGATGCGGGCCTATGAAGATCTTATATCCCGGATCGTTTCCAAACCACGGGTGATTTACCTGACCCCGCAGGGACAGGTATTCCGTCAGCAGATGGCAGAGGAATTTGCCAAAGAAGAAGACCTGATCTTCCTGTGCGGGCATTACGAAGGGATCGATGAGCGTGTTCTGGAGGAAATTGTCACGGATTATGTGTCAATCGGTGATTACGTGCTGACAGGAGGAGAACTGCCGGCGATGGTCATGATGGATGCGATTGCCCGTATGGTGCCGGGGGTACTGAGTAATCAGGAATCCGGGCAGACGGAGAGTTTTCAGGGAAATCTGCTGGAATATCCGCAGTACAGCCGCCCGGAGGACTGGCGTGGGAAAAAGGTACCGCCTGTCCTGATGTCAGGCCATCACGGAAACGTGGATCGGTGGCGCAGGAACCAGTCACTGCTTCGGACACTTCGGGTGAGGCCGGAGCTTCTCATGGGGGCTGAGTTCGACAAGGCGGACCGGAAATATCTGCATGCTCTGCTCCGTCAGGAGACAGAGGAGACTGTTACGCCGGAGGAATTGAATTTTTTGTCAAAACTCCTTGCAATCAGGGAAAAAGCATGATAGAATAACAAACGTTGTGAGAAAGAGATGGTCCTCTGTTACCAGGCGTATTAAGAACATCCGAAAATATAAGGAGGCACACAATGAACGAAATTATCAAGAACATTGAGGCTGCTCAGCTTAAGGCAGAAGTTCCGCAGTTCTCAGTAGGTGATACCGTAAAGGTATACGGAAAGATCAAGGAAGGTAACCGCGAGAGAATTCAGGTATTCGAGGGTATCGTGATCAAGAAGCAGGGCGGAAGCGTAAGAGCTACATTTACGGTTCGCAAGAATTCAAACGGCGTTGGAGTTGAGAAGACATGGCCGCTGCACTCACCGTCAGTAGAGCGTGTTGAGGTAGTAAGACATGGTAAGGCAAGACGTGCTAAGCTGAACTACTTAAGAGGACGTGTAGGTAAGAAGGCAAAGGTAAAAGAGCTTGTGAAATAGTGAATGTTCAGGGACAATTACATCATGTATATTGTCCCTGTTTGCATTTACGGTAAATGTGGGAATTGTATGTTGCGGTGAACAGCCGTTGCTCCGCAGAGTATAGGTGCGGTGAACAGCCGCTTACAGAAGGGAGGGGATGGAATGAGAGGACGCCGCAGGGTAAGCCGCCGTCAGCGTCAGGCAGAGAATCAGTTCGTGGAGAATCCGATGTATCCGGACATGCCTTCTTCGGCCATGGCAGTGAATGGGGGGCAGCGCCGCAGGGGAAAAAGCGGGATTGACATTCTGAAAACAATTCTGTCCTGGACATTCCAGATTCTGGTTGTTATTCTGTTTGCGTATGTGATCGTCTATTTCTTCGGACAGTCACGCACGAATATCGGACAATCCATGGATGTGACGCTTCAGGGCGGAGATACGGTTCTTCTGAACGTATTTGCTTACCAGATCGGGACACCGGAGCGGGGGGATATTATTTCCTTCAAGCCAAACGGAAGCTCGACGAGCCATTCCAGCATCAAGCGTGTGATCGGTCTTCCGGGTGAGACAATTCAGATCAAAGAAGGTATGATTTATATTGACGGGGAGGTTTTTCTGGAACAGAAAAGCTATCCGGTCATGACGAATCCGGGAATGGCATCGGAGGAGATTACTCTTGGTTCCAAGGAGTATTTTGTACTGGGTGACAACCGGAATAACAGTGAAGACAGCCGGTTCGCAGATGTGGGTCTGGTAAGTTCAGACTACATTGAGGGGAAGGTATGGTTTGTGCTCTCACCCTCGGAACACCGCGGACTGATACGTGATTAGCAGCAATGGAACCTGTGATTGCCGCGGGACAGCAGATGCAGGAGATATCTGTAGCCCGTGAGAGAGGAAGCGAATGAATTATCAGTGGTATCCTGGTCATATGACGAAGGCAAGACGTATGATGCAGGAAGATATGAAATTAATTGATCTTGTCATAGAATTGATTGATGCCCGTATCCCGTTTTCCAGCCGGAATCCGGATATTGATGAACTGGGAAAGAACAAGCAGAGGCTGATTCTGCTGAACAAGGCAGATCTGGCGGATGAGCGGCGGACAGAAGCATGGGCGGATTATTTCAGGAAAAAGGGCTTTTATGTAGTGAAGCTGGATGCCCGGGCGAAGAATGGAATGAAAACGGTCGGGTCAATGATCGCAGAAGCATGCCGTGAGAAGATTGAGCGTGACCGGAAAAGAGGGATTAAGAATCGTCCGGTCCGGGCGATGATCGTCGGTATTCCGAACGTCGGAAAGTCCACGTTTATCAATACGTATGCGGGAAAGGCATGTGCCAAGACCGGGAACAAGCCGGGAGTTACCAGAGGGAAGCAGTGGATCCGTCTGAATAAGGATGTGGAGCTGCTGGATACGCCTGGAATTCTGTGGCCGAAGTTCGATGACCAGATGATTGGCCTGCGGCTTGCGGTGACCGGAGCGATCCGTGATGAAATCCTGCAGACAGAGGAGATGGCTCTGTGGCTGATTGGTTATATGAGGAAGAATTATCCCGGGATGCTGAAGCAACGGTATCTGATTGCTGAGGACGGCGGAACAGAGGAAAACAGTAGTCCGGAAAATGCGGAAGAGGTGTCCGGCGAATGGAAGAAAGCAGAAGTGGCTCTGCTGGCGGAGATTGCACGGGTGCGCGGCTGCCGCCTGAAAGGAGATGTGCCGGATTATGCGAAGGCGGCGCAGCTTCTGATTGACGATTTCCGCAGCGGCAGGCTCGGGCGCATTTCGCTCGAAGAGCCGGAGGATGCGGAGAAAACCAAATAGAAAGCGGTGATATACATGAAGAAAGAGAATAAGGCAGAGGGTGCAGCAAAGGAAGAGAAACAGACGAATATGGTCAGAGAAATCATCAGCTGGTTAGTCTATATCGGTGTCGTGGTGGGGCTTACGTATCTGATTCTGACATATGTAGGCCAGAGAACCATGGTGGACGGGCGTTCCATGAATCCGACCCTGAATGACGGAGATAACCTGATCGTGGAAAAACTGTCCTATCGGTTCCATGACCCGGAGCGTTTTGATATTATCGTGTTCCCATTTGATGATACTAAGTTTTATATTAAACGTATCATTGGATTGCCGGGTGAAACGGTGCAGATTGATTATGATGGAAATATCTATATCAACGGGGAAATTCTGGAGGAAAATTACGGGCTCAAGACAATTCTTGATCCGGGGCGTGCAGCTGAACCGATTACGCTCGGGGACGATGAATACTTTGTGCTGGGTGATAACCGCAACAACAGTAAGGACGGAAGAAATCCGGCTGTTGGAAATATCAAGCGTGACAAGATTGTGGGACGGGCCTGGGTTCGTATCTGGCCTCTCTCTGATTTTGGCCTGTTGAAGCACCAGTAAAAGTTAGGCACAGAATGCGGTTTTTGACGCAGTGGCGGCGTGCGGCTGATGTGGCGCAGGGCAGACGGAAACGATAAGTGAAAGTGGTGGGAGCAGTGAGGGGAAAGAATTACAGAAAAAAGAAGAAATCCATACTGAAGGAGATCATCAGCTGGACGATTTATCTGGCTATTGTGTTTACGGCAGCATGGCTGGTGACTCACTATGTGGCAGAACAGACACAGGTGAGCGGAGAGTCCATGTATCCCATGTTGAATGACGGGGACCGGCTGGTAGTTGACAAGATTTCCTATCACTTTACGGATCCGAAACGTTTTGATGTCGTGGTATTTCCGTTCCATTATCAGGAGGATACGTATTATATCAAGAGGATTATCGGGCTTCCCGGTGAGACTGTGCGGATATCGGACGGCGTGATTTACATTAACGGACGGGTGCTGGAGGAAAATTTTGGGTATGAAGCGATACAGAATCCGGGGCTGGCTTCAGATCTGATTACACTCGGGCAGGATGAATACTTCCTGCTGGGGGATAACCGCAATAACAGTTCTGACAGCAGAGAGCCGAGCGTAGGAAATGTAGTGCGGGAGGATCTGATCGGCCGTGCCTGGTTCCGGATCTGGCCGCTGTCGAAGCTCGGATTCCTTAGGTGAGGAGAAAGCATGAAACGAATATCAGAAATCAAGACAGAACTGGAACAGGCGGATCAGGCCTCCAGAATCCGGCTGATGGAGCAGTATCAGACGGATGGCCGTGCAGGTGTTGCCAGTCTGATCCGAAAGTACCGCAGAAAGATGGAACAGGATGAACAAGAACGGATCCGTCTGGAACAGATGCGTGCATTTGAGCATGAGTATGAGCATCTTGGCTATATCTGCGGAATTGATGAAGCGGGGCGCGGGCCGCTGGCTGGCCCTGTAGTAGCAGGGGCAGTGATTCTGCCGAAGGACTGTGAAATTTTTTATCTGAATGATTCGAAGCAGCTCAGTGAGAAAAAGAGGGAACTGCTCTACGATGAGATTATGGAAAAGGCAGTGGCCACCGGAATCGGCATCGTGGGGCCGGAGCGGATTGATGAAATTAATATCCTGCAGGCGACGTATGAGGCAATGCGCCAGGCAGTAGCGAAGCTTGGTGTCACTCCGCAAATACTTTTGAATGATGCAGTGACGATTCCGGAGGTAGTGATTCCGCAGGTGCCTATTATCAAGGGCGACGCGAAGAGTGTGTCGATCGCAGCTGCAAGCATACTGGCAAAGGTGACGAGGGACCGTATGATGCGGGAGTACGACAGGGAGTTTCCGGAATACGGGTTTGCAGGCCATAAAGGTTACGGATCTGCCGTACATATTGAAGCAATCCGGAAATATGGACCCTGTGTGATACATCGCAGAAGCTTTCTGAAAAATTTCGTTTCAGAAGAGAAAGTGTAAATGGTTATTACTCGAATCAGGGAGAGGTATCAGCTTGAATAAACGGCAGACCGGAACGGAATATGAACAACGGGCAGCACAGCTTCTGGCAGAGAGAGGATATCGGATTATGGAAAGGAATTTCCGGTGTCGCCAGGGTGAGATTGACCTGATCGCAGAGGATGGAGAATATCTGGTTTTTGTGGAAGTGAAATACCGTCAGGATGAGCAGATGGGGCGCAGTACAGAGGCGGTAAATTTCAGGAAACAGCAGCGGATCATCCGAAGCGCCCGGTATTATCTGCTTTGCCATCCGAATGAGCGGGAACGGCCGTGCCGGTTTGATGTGGTTGCGTTTCAGGGAGAGGAAGCGGAGCTTTTTCAGGATGCTTTCTGGTGCGGATGAAAGGATGCGTATGAAGGAAGAAAAGGTCTTGGTTCTCTGTCTGGCGGGTGGTGTGTTGATTCTGTTTCTCGTCGTTACTGTGATGCTTTTCCTGAAACAGACGTGGTATTATCCGTACCGGGCAAGAACTATACTGACGAAGCGGGAATACCAGTTTTATCTTTTGCTGCAGAGGGAGGCAGCGCGCCGCGGACTTCTGATCTGTCCCAAGGTTGGTCTGAAGGATTTGATGGAAGTGACCAGCCGGAGAAACTATATGAAATATTTTCATAAGATTGCACAGAAGCATGTAGACTTTGTTGTCTGTGATCGGGAGCTGAGGGTATTGTTTGCAGTTGAATTGGATGATGGCTCGCATGACAATGGAAGTGCCAGAAAACGTGACCAGTTCAAAAACCGGGCGTTCAAGGCGGCGAAGATTTCGCTGAAACGGATTCGGAATTATGATGAGGCTTCTGTGCGGGAGTTGTTCCGCGGGCTGTGATGCGATAGAAAGAGCCGAAAATGAAAGGACTGTAGAACATGATACAGGATTTAAATATAAAACGCACCGGGAGAAATGCGGCAGTTCAGATACAGGAGAGCGAAGGTGTTCCGTTTCTGACTTTTCCGGCGCTTTCTGCACTTCCGGGAGTGAATCACGGATTCAGTACACGGTTGGGCGGCGTAAGCCGGGAGGAGCTGTCGACTATGAACCTCAGCTTTACACGCGGAGACGAGCCGGAACGTGTCAGGGAGAATTATCGGAGGCTTGGCCATGCAATGGGATTTGATCTGGAGGATATGGTATTTTCCTGGCAGACACACACGAATTGCGTGCGTGCGGTGACAGAACAGGACCGTGGAAAGGGCTATACAGCGGAACGTGATTATAGGGATGTAGACGGACTGGTTACGAATGTTCCCGGCCTGGTGCTTGTGACATTTTATGCGGACTGTGTGCCTCTCTTTTTTGTGGATCCGGTCCATCGGGCGATTGGACTGTCGCATTCCGGCTGGAGGGGAACGGTAAGTGATATTGCCGGAGTGACGGTAAGGGCTATGCAGGAGAAGTATGGGACTGAGCCTGAGAATCTGATCGCGGCGATAGGCCCGTCGATCTGCCGTTCCTGCTATGAAGTGAGCGAGGATGTAATTCTGAAGGTACGGGAGCAGTACCCTCAGGGGATGTGGGATCTTCTGTATGACACAAAAGAAAACGGGAAGTACCAGTTGGATTTGTGGGAGGTATGCCGTCAGAATATGATACGTGCCGGGATTTTGCCGGAGCATATTTCGGTGACGGATATTTGTACGTGCTGCAATCCGGACCTGCTTTTTTCACATCGGGCCTCGCAGGGAAAACGTGGGAATCTGGCTGCGTTTTTGAGTATCCGTGCAGTATGATGACAGCAGCCACTTCGGGAAGGATTGGGTATGTTTTTGCACCTGAATCCCGGGTTTTGTGGTTTGGGAGTATAAAAATGAAACATAGAAAAGGACATTTAATTAAAGAAGTGCTTTCTGGTTCCATTGCGGAGGAACTGGAGGTAGAAGCAGGTGATTATCTGCTTGCAGTCAACGGAGAAGAGGTTGAAGATGTATTTGATTACCGGTTTCTGGTAAAGGACGAAGAGCTGGAGATTCTCATTGAAAAGGCGGATGGAGAGCAGTGGGAGCTTGAAATCGAGAAGGATTATGATGAGGAGCTGGGAATTGTATTCGAAAATGACCTGATGAGTGAATACCATTCCTGCCGGAACCGCTGTATCTTCTGTTTCATCGACCAGATGCCGCCGAATATGCGGGAAACGCTCTATTTTAAAGATGATGATTCCAGGCTTTCTTTTTTGCAGGGAAATTATATCACGCTTACCAATATGAGTGAGAAGGATATTGACCGGATTATCCGCTTTCATCTGGCACCGATTAATATTTCCGTCCATACGACGAATCCGGAGCTGCGCTGCCAGATGCTGCACAACCGTTTTGCAGGAAAAACACTTGAGTATCTGAAACGGCTGTATGAGCATCAGATCGAGATGAATGGACAGATTGTGCTTTGCAAAGGGATCAACGACGGAAAGGAACTGGAGCGTACCGTGGATGATCTGTCTGCATATCTGCCATTTTTGCGGAGTGTGTCTGTGGTGCCGGCCGGAATTACGAAATACCGTGATCATCTGTATCCGATCGAACTGTTTGACAAAGGAGGTGCAGAAAAAGTTATTGATTATATTGAGAGCAGACAGCCGGAGTTTTATGAAAGGTACGGGTTGCATTTTATCCATCCAAGCGACGAGTTTTATCTTCTGGCGGAGCGTGAGTTCCCGGAAGAAGAACGGTATGACGGCTATATCCAGCTTGAGAACGGTGTCGGTATGATGCGTCTTCTTGGGGAAGAGTTTGCAGACAGTCTCAGGTGCAGGATACAGGAACCGGGATATCAGGAGGAGAAAAAGAGAATGCAGCGGACTCTGACGATAGCTACCGGGAAGCTTGCAGGAGGAATGCTGGAAGGTCTGGCAGAACGTGCAATGAACGCCTATCCGGGGCTTCGCATTCGTGTGTGCAGCATCAGAAATGATTTTTTTGGGGAGACGATTACGGTATCAGGACTGATCACCGGACAGGATCTCGTGAAACAAGTCAGGGAATTGGCGGCAGAGAAGAAGGAACTCGGGGATACGCTGCTGATTTCGTCTAATATGCTGCGTTCCGGTGAGAACGTGTTTCTGGATGATATGACTGTGGCAGAGGCAGAGGAAATGCTTGGGATGCGGATTTGTCCGGTGGATTCACGGGGAGAAGATTTGCTGAATGCGATACTTGACCCGGAGTACCGGATGGAACGGGAAAATGAGAACTATGTCTATATTCAGGCGTACGAAGCAGGGGAATGATAAGAGACGTACCGAGGGAAAATGATTCCCGTGCAGAAAAATTTTGTGGTGAATCTGTTATATTTCAAATGGAATGAAAAAGGATGTCCCGGAAAACGGGGCATCCTTTTGAATCTAAAGAAAAACTGTAGCAGAAAACGGATCAGGCTGCCTGGGAATTTTCAGGAATGAAGTGCACGATACGAATTCAGCAGTTCATTAATCTTATCAGTCGGAGATTCTACCTTGCTCATGGAGATATCGTGGTTCAAGCACTCAACAATCATGGCAAGGAAACGTGACATATCAGCTTCTGCATAATAAGGCTTTGTGAGCAGTTCCGGTGAGCGGTAGTTCAGATTGGTAGTCACTACCTTTGTAATATAGCCTTTTTCATAATATTCGTCAAATTTGTCAAAGCCATCTGTAAACAGGCCGAAAGTTGTACAGATGAACACACGTTTCGCATTGCGCTCTTTGAGCTGGCGGGCGGTATCCAACATACTCCCGCCGGAGGAAATCATATCATCGATGATAATGACATCCTTACCCTCGACGGAATCTCCGAGAAATTCATGGGCCACAATCGGATTCTTTCCATTTACAATCACAGAATAGTCACGCCGTTTGTAGAACATACCCATGTCTATTCCAAGAATATTTGCAAAGTATACAGCGCGGCTCATAGCGCCCTCATCCGGACTGATCACCATCAAATGCTCCGGGTCGATCCGGAAATCTTCCACAGTATCAATCAGCGCTTTCAAAAACTGATAGGTAGGCATGAAAGAATCAAATCCATTCAGCGGAATCGCATTCTGGACGCGCGGGTCGTGGGCATCGAATGTGATGATATTTGAAACCCCCATATCTGCCAGTTCCTGCAGAGCGAGAGAGCAATCAAGTGACTCTCGTTTGTTTCTCTTGTGCTGGCGTCCTTCATACAGGAAAGGCATCACGACATTGATGCGCTTTGCTTTGCCTGTCGCAGCAGAAATAATGCGCTTCAGATCCTGAAAGTGATTGTCCGGAGACATATGGTTCTCGATGCCGCATACGGAATATGTCAGACTGTAATTGCAGACATCCACCAGAATATACAGGTCGGTACCGCGTACCGAATCCAGAATCTGTCCCTTTCCTTCGCCGGAACCGAATCTGGGACAGCGGCAGTCCAGCAGATAGTTATCTTCCAGATAGGAGCGTGTAAGTGAATTCCCCACATGCCTGCTGGCATCTTTACGCATCGCTACAAGGTGTCCGTTGACAGTGTTACCAAGCTCACGGCAGCCTTCCAGAGCTGCAATTCTCAATGTGCCGACCGGGAGCATTTGCTCCATAGTTTCGAAATCTGACATATCATCCTCCAAAGTATAGTATAATGATTGAAATACTGCAATGACTGCAGTTATTCGAAAAATGCAAACACAGATTTTTGTCAAGCTTCTACTTATTTATATCATTTTAGCAGGTGCCAGTCAAGAAAATTGACGGATTTTATCGAATACAATGCAGAATGCTGCGTGTGTTTTTTGAGATGACAGTTCAGACGCAGACAGAAGCTGCGTGAGCGGCGGACAGCTGCAAAGCAGACGGGATGCGGCTTGCATGGCGTAAGGCTGAGCTGTAACTCCGGCAACAAAATACTTTACAAAGCAAACCTCATATTGTAAAATCAACGGGTATGATGCTGAGAAATATAGAAAGATATGTTCAGATAAAGGAGGAAGAAGATGAGTAAACCAATCGTTGCGATTGTCGGCAGGCCGAATGTCGGGAAATCGACTCTGTTTAATGCACTGGCAGGAGAAAATATTTCGATTGTAAAGGATACGCCGGGCGTGACCAGAGACCGTATTTATGCTGATGTGGAGTGGCTGAATATCAACTTCACCTTAGTTGATACGGGAGGAATTGAGCCGGAGAGCAGTGACGTGATCCTGTCGCAGATGCGGGACCAGGCACAGATTGCGATTGATACGGCGGATGTGATCATGTTTCTGGTAGACTGCAGACAGGGACTGACGGATTCTGATTCGAAGGTGGCTGATATGCTGCGCCGCTCCCACAAATCGGTTGTGCTGGTAGTCAATAAAGTAGATAATTATAATAAGATGATGGCAGATGTGTTTGAATTCTATAATCTCGGAATCGGTGAACCATATGCGATCTCGGCGGCGAACCGGACAGGCATCGGAGATATGCTCGATGTTGTGATCTCACATTTCAATTCGGAGGAGCTGGAGGATTTTGAAGATGAGAGACCGAGAGTTGCGATTGTCGGAAAGCCGAATGTCGGGAAATCTTCGTTGATTAATAAGCTGCTTGGCGAAAAACGTCTGATTGTTTCTGATATTGCAGGAACCACCAGGGATGCTGTGGATACGGCGGTTACCTGGAATGACCGGGAGTATGTATTTATTGATACGGCTGGATTGAGACGCAAGAACAAAATCAAAGAAGAACTGGAACGTTATAGCATTATCCGGACTGTGACAGCTGTGGAGCGTGCAGATATTGTCGTTATTATGATTGATGCAGTAGAAGGCGTAACCGAGCAGGATGCGAAGATCGCAGGGATCGCACATGACCGCGGCAAGGGAATTGTAATTGCAGTTAATAAGTGGGATGCTATTGAGAAGGATGACAAAACCATTTACCGCTATACCGAGCGAATCCGCGAGACTTTGTCCTATATGCCGTATGCGGAAATTCTGTTTATTTCTGCGGAGACGGGACAGCGTCTGCCAAAACTGTTCGAGACGATTGATATGGTGCTTGAGAATCAGTCGATGCGTGTGGCGACAGGAGTTTTGAATGAAATCATAGCAGAAGCGGCCGCAATGCAGCAGCCGCCGTCCGACAAGGGAAAGCGGCTGAAGCTGTATTATATCACCCAGGTGTCTGTGAAACCACCGACATTTGTGATTTTTGTCAATGACAAGGAACTGATGCATTTTTCGTATACCCGGTATCTGGAAAATAAGATTCGTGATACCTTCGGATTCCGCGGTACTTCTTTAAAATTTATCATCCGGGAGAGGAAGGACAGGGAAAACTGAAATGGAACGATTAATCTGTCTCGCCATCGGATATGTGTTCGGGCTGTTTCAGACCAGCTATATCTATGGCAGGATGCATGGGATTGATATCAGAAATTATGGAAGCGGCAATGCAGGTACGACGAATATGCTGCGGACGCTTGGAACGAAAGCAGGTATTCTGACCTTTTTCGGCGACTGTTTCAAATGCGTCTTTGCAGTGTGGGCGGTTCGCCTGATTTTTGGCCGAACTTACGGGGAGATTCTCCCGCTGCTCAGTTATTATACGGCTGCGGGTGTAATCCTGGGACATAACTATCCGTTTTATCTGGGGTTTCGCGGAGGAAAAGGAATCGCAGCTACAGCAGGACTTCTTTTTTCTCTGAACTGGATGATGACGTTGCTGGGAATTGTTACGTTTGGCGGTACACTGCTTCTGACCCATTATGTATCACTCGGGTCGCTGCTGGTGTATGCCGGGATGATGATAGAACTGGTTATATTCGGACAGATGGGGCTGTTTGGAATGTCACAGCCGTATCTGAATGAGATGTATGCGATTGGTGCAGCACTCACGGTACTTGCATATTGGAAGCACCGTGAAAATATTAAGCGTCTGATTCACGGAAACGAGCGGAAAACGTATTTGCTGAAAAAGAAGAAGGAATAAGTCTGCTGCAATCAGGACAGGAGGAAACTGATGACTGAAATAGGAGTAATTGGTGCGGGAAGCTGGGGAACTGCTCTGGCAATTCTGCTGCATGATAATGGACACAGGGTAACACTCTGGTCACACCGGAAGGAAGAGGCGGAGCGGATACAGAATACACGGATCAATGAATCAAAGCTTTCCGGTATCCATATTCCGGAGGAGATTACCGTTACATCTGATTTAGCTCAGGCTGTAACCGGGAAAAAGGTATGTGTCGTGGTGGTTCCGTCCGCATGTGTGCGGGAGACCGCTCTTCGGATGAAGCCATATGTGATCCCGGGAACTATGGTGATAAGTGCTTCCAAAGGGATTGAGGAAGCGACGCTGGATACAATGACAGATATTTTGGAAGAAGTATTGCCTGAAGCTTCCGTATCTGTATTGTCTGGACCGAGTCATGCGGAGGAAGTCGCAAAGGGACTGCCGACTACGTGCGTGATCGGTTCCCGCGAGGAAGCAACTGCGAGGTATTTACAGAAGTTGTTTATGAGTCCGTGCTTCCGCGTATATATCAGCTCTGACATGACAGGGATTGAGCTTGGCGGCGCCCTGAAGAATGTGATTGCGCTGGCTGCAGGTATTGCGGACGGCATGGGATACGGAGATAATGTAAAGGCTGCACTGATCACAAGAGGAATGGTGGAGATTGCACGCCTTGGTATGAAAATGGGCGGACATCTGGAAACATTCAGCGGACTTACCGGAATCGGGGATCTGATTGTAACCTGCGCCAGCATGCACAGCAGGAACCGCAGGGCCGGGATTCTGATGGGGCAGGGCTATTCTGCCGGGGAAGCCATGCAGAAGGTGAATATGGTGGTAGAAGGTGTCTATTCTGCAAAGGCTGCGAAGAAGCTGGCGGAGAAAT
>JAUNGL010000010.1:42532-42805 GCA_030524665.1 Lachnospiraceae bacterium
AATATGAGACGGAGCTTCCGATCATTGAACAGGTAAACCAGATTTTGTTTGACGGAAAGGATCCGAAAACGGCAGTATCTGAATTGATGCTTCGTGACAGCAAGATCGAAAGTTCACTGATTCCATGGGAATCCTGAGTGGATTGTCTGTGTAGTTTGGAGTTTTCTTAACAATCTTAATATTGAGTTATTGAACTATGAAAACCATGATGAATTTTGCATAATTGTTCATCGTGGTTTTTTATATGTTTTGAAAAAAGTTCTAAAAAAGTTT
>JAUNGL010000152.1 GCA_030524665.1 Lachnospiraceae bacterium
GGAAAACAGAATTATTTTGTCAGGCTTCTACTGTCATGAATAATTCAGGCTAAAGATATAAATTGACAATAAAATGATTTTCGTGTATACTAATTATCGACAGACAGTCGGTCTGTAAACTTGACAGTAAAGTAAAGAAGATGGGATATGCGGGTAGTTAAGGAAGCAGAAGAAAGAAAACAAGAAATCCTGGATACAGCAGAAATGTTGTTTGGTACGAAAGGCTTTGACAACACCAGCACAGGAGATATATTGGATGCAGTGGGAATTGCCAGAGGAACGCTTTATTACCACTTCAAATCGAAAGAAGAAATTCTGGATGGTGTGATTGAGCGAATGACAAACCGTCTGATGCAGGATGCAAAAGAGATTGCCCAGAATAAAGAACTGCCGGTGCTTGAACGCTTTACAAAGGCGATTATGTCTTTGAACGTAGAGTCGAAGATCGGATATGAAGTAATGGAACAGGTACACCGACCGCAAAACGCCCTGATGCACCAGAAAATGCAGACAACATTATTAGCGGGAATCAATCCGATTCTTACGGAGTTGGTGGAGGAAGGCATAGAACAGGGAATCTGTCATACACAGTATCCGGAATCGGTGGTGGAGATGACGATGCTCTATGCCAATACCGCTTTCGATGAATTGAATATAGCAGAGATCAGCCTGGAGCAGAGAGATAAGAAGATCGCCGGGTTTATCTACAATGCGGAGCGGCTCATGGGAATGGAGGAAGGCAGTCTGCAGGAAGCAATCATGGAAATTTTTCGTGGAAGCAGATTGGGAAGCGGTGAAAATTAAGGCAAAAGACGATATACAATAATAGAAAGCCTGTATATCATGCTTTCTATTATATTTTACATATTTACCGATAGACAGTCGGTCTAAAAGAAAGGAGAATCATGGTGAGTAGCAAACACAATTTTAATCGGTTTCTTTTATTATGGGCAGGAGAATTGGTGTCTTCGATTGGTGGAGGACTGACCAGCTTTGGTCTGGGTGTGTATGTATTTGAACAGACTGGGAGTGCAGCGAGTATGGCCCTCGTTACCCTTCTGGCTTTTTTGCCAACACTGCTTTTGAGTGTTCCGGCGGGTGTTCTGGCAGACCGCTATGACAGAAGGCTGCTCATGATGCTTGGAGATGGCTGTTCGGCGGCAGGTATTCTGTTTATCCTGTTTTGCATGTTAAGAGGTGGGGCCAGTCTTATGGAAATTTGTATCGGCGTGACGATCAGCTCGGTCTTTTCCTCCCTGCTGGAGCCTTCTTATCGTGCGACAGTGACAGATCTTTTGGATGCGGAGGAATATTCCAGAGCCAGCGGAATGGTCAGCCTTGCGGGAAGCGCCAGATATCTTATTTCCCCTGTCCTTGCCGGCGCGCTTTTGACGGTATCGGACATCCGGCTGCTTTTAATTCTTGACATCTGCACATTTTTCCTGACAGTGATCTGTACCGGAGTGGTAAGGAAAGGTCTGGCAGCAAGAACAGCAGAAGAGAAGGAGTCGTTTTTTGCAGCCCTGCAAATCGGATGGCAGGCTGTTACGGAAAAGAGAGGTGTTTTCCTTTTGATTCTGCTTTCCTCTGTTATGACCTGCTTTATGGGAACCTTTCAGATTTTGGCGGAGCCGCTGATTCTGGACTTCGCTGACAGTGCCACATTGGGAATCGGGGAAACAGTCTGTGCCAGTGGTATGGTGGTTTCCGGTTTGTTTTTGGGAGCAAGGGGAATCAAAAAAGGCTATGTGAAGGTCTTATCCGTATCCCTTACCGTAGCGGGTATCGCGATGATTATCTTCGGACTGAGGGAAAATATCTACCTGATCTGCGCTGCGGGATTTTTATTTTTTGCCATGCTTCCTTTTGCAAATAATTGTCTGGATTATCTTGTAAGGACAAATATTGCGGATGAATTACAGGGTAGGGCATGGGGCTTCATCGGATTTCTGTCGCAGATTGGTTATGTAGTAGCTTATGGCCTGGCCGGTGTCTTAGCCGATGGGATTGGGGGACAGTTTCAGGTTGGCGTTGGACGGGGTGCTGCTGCAGTCATCATGGCATCCGGTATGCTGCTTGGTATTATGGCGTTGGCCATTTATCCCATAAAAGCAGTGCGTGAACTGGAGAATGTAATGACAAAAGCCGGTGAAAGGAGCGCATTATGAAAAAAAGAATCATATGGAATGATATAAAAGGCAACCGCCTGCTGGCTGCTACTACTTGGCTTTTTATGGCGATCAGCGCATTTATGTTTGCATTGACCTGCTTTCTCTTTGTCAGTCTGATGACTTCAGTAGATATGTTGATGGAAAAGGCACAGACGCCGGATTTTCTGCAAATGCATGCCGGAGAGGTTTCAGAAACAGAGCTTGTCCGGTTTGCCGAAGAAAATGAGCAGGTACGGGATTATCAGATTTTGAACTTTCTGAATCTGGAAAACAGTTCCATGACTTTGGACGGTTATTCTCTTACAGACAGCACTCAGGACAACGGCGTCTGTGTACAGAGCGGGAATTTTGATTATCTTCTGGACTTGGAGAATGAAATTATAAAAGTCTCTGACGGTGAAATTTACGTCCCGGTCTGCTATCGACAGGAATATGACCTTACCATTGGGGAAAACATGCAGGTTGGTAAAGACAATTTCAAGATTGCCGGATTCCTCCGAGATTCCCAGATGAATTCCATGACGGCATCCTCTAAGCGTTTTCTGGTAAGTTCATCCGACTATGAGAAGATGAAAGCAGCAGGAAGTGAGGAATATCTGATTGAATTTCTGCTGCAGGAAGGAGCGGACATAAATGCATTTGCCATGGAATACACAGATGCCGGACTGCCCTCCAATGGACCGGCGATTACAAAACCGCTGATCCGCATGATGAATGCACTTTCAGACGGTCTGATGATACTGGTTATTCTTCTGGTGAGCGTTGTATTGTTATTGATTTCCATGCTCTGCATCCGTTTTACGCTGCTGACACAATTAGAGGCAGGCCGGAAAGAAGTCGGCATGCTGAAAGCGATCGGAATATCCAGAGGAGATATCCGGCAGCTCTATTACTTAAAATTTCTGGCACTTTCCAGATTGGGCGCTGTGACCGGACTGCTCCTTGCGTTTCTGGCGAAGGGAACCTTATCGGCATATATACAGGAACTATATGGAGTCTCTGAAAACGGATTGCCGGAATTACTGGCGGCTTTTGTCTGTGTGGCTTTGACAGAAGGTGTTCTGCTCTTGTCAGTCAAGAGGACACTGAAGCGCACAGAAAAAATGTCGGCGGTGGCGGCGCTGACCGGACAACATGGGGAGCAAAAAAATGAAAAGAGACAACTTTTTTCCCCACAGCATCTGATTGTTGCTCTTGTCATTGCTTTAGGAATATTCATGATGATTCTGCCTCAGAACCTGTTAAGCACGATCTCTTCTCCGCAATTTGTTACTTACATGGGAATTGGGGATGGAGAAATCCGTCTGGATATCCGTCAGACAGAGGATATTGCAGGCAAGACCGAACAGGTGGAAAAGCTGCTGGCGGGGGATGAGCAGGTAGCGGATTTTGTTACCTTGCGGACAACCTCCTGCCGGGTAGTTCTGCCGGACGGTTCTCATAGCAGCTTACAGGTAGAGCAGGGCAGCCACACGGTTTTCCCTGTCACTTATGCAGAGGGAGAATCACCGAAGAGGGAAAACGAGATTGCGTTTTCCTATTTGTGTGCAGATGAACTGGGACTGTCTGTGGGAGATGAGCTTCTCCTTTCGATTGATGAAAACACGCAGGAATACACAGTCTGCGGAATCTATTCGGACATCACAAACGGAGGAAAGACGGCGAAAGCCGCATATCTTCATGATGACGGATCTCTTATGTGGAGCGTGTTTTACATTTCACTGAAGGATGGCACTGTAAAGGATCAATGGTTATCCGGGTATGCCAAAATCCTGTCGGACAACGGCATCAGTGCGAAAGCAGTGGATATACAGGAATATGTGGCAGATACTTATGGTCAGACAATCCGGCAAATCCGCATAGCGGCGTGGGTAGCGGTTGTGGCAGCGGCTTTGGTGATGTTTGTTGTTGTGACTTTGTTTACTCGGCTGCTTGTGGCAAAAGATCGCTGTGATATTTCTCTGAGAAAGGCTATCGGTTTTACAGGCGGTGATATCAAAAAACTGTACTTCCGTGGGTATCTGCCGGTGTTGCTGGCGGGCATCCTGGCGGGGATTTTGTCCGGCAATCTGCTGGGTGAGAAACTGGCAGGACTGCTCTTAAAGACGCTTGGGGCAACGGGCTTTCGTTTCCTGATTGATTATAAAGCAGTATGCGGTTGGATTCCGGTTATTACAGTCATAACGGTATTTTGTGCGATCCTGCTTGGACTGTTGGAGATTAAAAATATCAGGGCATACGAGTGTTGCATGGGAAAGGAGTAAAAATCATGTCAGAACTATTGATTGTTAAGAATCTTTGTAAGGATGGAATCCTGAAAGATATCAGTTTTGCCATAAACGATGGGGAAATGGTGGCAGTTATGGGGCCTTCCGGTTCGGGAAAGTCCACTCTGCTTTATCAGGTGTCAGGTATGGATCGTGCGGATTCCGGTGAAGTGTGGATCAGCGGGACAGAAATCTGTTCTCTGTCGGAGGATGACCGGGCAAGGCTGCGGCTTGAACAGATGGGTTTTGTCTTTCAGCAAATGAATATGTTGAAAAATCTGAACCTGACAGACAATATTATGTTGCCCGCCTGCCGCTTGAAAAAAGGAAAATCCTCCGGAAAGGAGATCGAGCATAGGGCGCGGATGCTGATGCGGAAAATGGAAATTGAAGAACTGGCACAGCGGAAAATTACTGAGGTATCCGGTGGACAGCTTCAGAGAGCCTGCATCTGTCGGAGCATGATAAATCAGCCGAAAATTTTATTCGCTGATGAACCGACTGGTGCGCTTAACCAAAGTGCGGCACAGGAGGTCATGGAGGAATTTACCCGCCTGAATCGGGAAGGAACTACAATCCTGATAGTGACTCATGACAGCAGGGTCGCCGCAAGATGTAGCAGAATTCTGTATCTTCTGGACGGCCGTATCAAAGGAAAATTATCTCTTGCAGGTACGCCAGAAGGAAGAGGAAGAGAAGAGAAAGTAAACAGATGGCTTGTTGGATTGGGATGGTAATAAAAGTAATAAAATAAGTAAAAGCTCCCTAAACAGAATATTCCTGGATAAATATCTCATAAATCTCTTGACATTATCATAATTGAGAATATAATAAAAAGTGAAATTATAAGGGAGGCAGAAACCGTAATGAATATGGCAGAAGTTATCATGAACCCTGTGCGGCAGAGGATCATCCAGTATTTGATGGTACATGATAAGGGAACTGTGAAAGAAATCAAAAGCAAGCTCGGTGATATTCCAACACCAAGCCTATACCGCCATGTAAAAATCCTGGCAGAAAACTCTGTGATTGTCGTTGCGGAAGAAAACAGAATCAGAGGAACCGTCGAGAGCGTTTATCAGCTCAATCCAAATGCCTTGGTTGTCGAGGACGAGGATGGAATGGGCGTTCAAGTATCGCTGATGAGTATCTGTACTGCATTTGCAAAATATTTTGCCAGCGGCCATGCAGATCCAAGAAAGGACATGTTTATGCTGACCAGCTGCACTTTGATGCTGACGGATGATGAGTTTGGGACTTTCCTGAAGGAGATCAATGAGCTTGCAATGAAGTATATCTCCCAAGAGCCGACAGAAGGATGCCGTCCGAGACAAGTCACTTTGATTTCATCGCCGACCCAATAACCAATATGATTGAAAATCCTGCATTTCATCGGCGTAAATCGTGGGGACCGGTTATTATGGCTTTTTTGTGCATTCTTCCTTCGTTCCTGTTACATTCCACAAAGGATGTGTCTATCCGACAGGTTATGATCCGGCGAGTGTTTCAGGTATTGATGATCGAAGGAATCGTACTTGGTTTTCTGTATATCGTCGTGCCTATGCGGGATATCAAAACGGCACTTGTAGTTGCGGCTTCCGTTGTCATTGTATATGGGGTGATCTGTATGGTCGATTGGGTGCAGGGATGTATGGACGCCGAAGCGATGAACCGCCGGTTGGAACAACTGAAAAAGGAGCAGCAATAAAATGGAGAAACAAGGGAAATGGCTGCTATGCCCCATTTGCCATAGCAAGACCCGTGTATGGATGCGGGAAGATACAATCCTTCAAAACTTCCTGCTTTTCTGTCCGAAGTGCAAACAGGAACGATTGATCAACTTGAAACAATTTCATATGACGCTTTTACCAGAGCCGGACGCTAAGACGCAGAGCCAGTAATCCAGAAACTTGGATGTATGGCTCTGCGTTTTTATCCAAAGGAGGGATATGATGACAGATAAAAAGCTTCCCGATTTTGCTCTAACGCTTTTTGATAGTGCATTGGCGGAAAGAAAGCAGACAGATACGATTTTGACCTGTAATGAAAAAACGGCAGCCTATGGGCTGGCTTTGACAGAACAGCAGGCAATGGCGCTGGCAAGCACGCAAGGGGACACACTGAAAAAGACAGGCCGTATTGAATTCGGCGGCGGCGTGACCCACAAGCTGATTTTGGCCTTCTGTGACTCCCCCTACATTTCTCAAGGCAACTTCGAGGAGACGCTCCATGAGCTGATTGACCTGTTTTACAGCTTTAAGAATGAAACCTCGGACCGGGTCAGCGACGACACGCTGATCTCTTACATGAAGAAAGCATTCAACGGAGAATGCCGCGGCTCTTTGGAGCTGCTTGCGGGGAACGCCCTGCCCGCATTGGTCCGCAAAATAAACGAGCGCCGGGGAGTTGATCCCTTCGAGAAGTTGGAGGCGACGGATGACTGAGCTTGACCGAATCCATATCATAAACAAAGCTGCGTTAAGCGGAACAAATTATTTTACATCTCTGCTCACCCAGGGGCGGCAATGCGCTCTGCTCTCCGACAGCGATGTGGAGCGCATCCAGTCGGAAAGTCTGACGCTGCTGGCAAAGCAGACAGAGAAATGGAGCCGCGGAAAAAGCAGTTCTATCCGAGTAGAAAAGGCGCAGGAACTGCTGTCCTCCATCCTGTACACAGT
>JAUNGL010000153.1 GCA_030524665.1 Lachnospiraceae bacterium
GGAGGACTTCATATGCCTAAAATCAAATGGATTGGAATCATACAGGGAAATTTAGCAGAATACCAAAGAGGGGAATTACCAGAGAATGCAAGGAAACTCCGCATGCCTGAAACGACTCAGGAAATGCAAATCAAAGCGCTTCCCTTTCTTCTCCCTCCTTTTATCCTGATATTTATGTCCTTATTTTTCAAAACCTTTGTCAGCAAACAGGTCGTAGTAAGCCCATTATTTGCTCTGACAGGTTTCATTGCAGGATTCCCTGCTCTGCTGATGCACGAATATCTGCATGCAATCGTATATCCAAAGGAGGCAACTGTATCCATCGGATTTTATCCTAAATCATTTGCCGCTGTAGCTTTGGCATCGTATCCACTGCAAAGGAACAGATTTCTGCTGATGTCTCTCCTTCCTGTCGTACTGGGAATCCTGCCTGTTTCCATATTTTGGTTTGTCCCGGCAGACATGACTGCCATAAATGGGTTTCTGTTTGGTTTTTCCATCATGGGACTGATCAGCCCCTATCCTGATTTCTACAATGTATATCAGGTGATACGCCAAACCCCGAAAGACTGCAGGATACAATCCCGGGAGGATAACCTTTATTGGATTGAGTAAGGCAAATCCCTTTGTTAAAAAACAGACAATTTTGCCCTTTTGTCGAAAAAGGTTACAATTGTCATTCTCTGTCAAAAAAACAGACATACTCACTTGCCTGTCTGATGCATTTCTTATTTCCTTCTCTTATAATTATGGAAAGTAAGGCCCCTCGGCCAATCAAAGAAAGCGGGTATGATCTATGAATGCAAAATTTCAGACGTTTTCCCATTCCGTACAGAGGAAAACAGTCAGTACACTCATTGACGTGATTTTAAATAAAATCGGTAAAGACAGGGAAAAGGGATATCTTCAGATTGTGGATCTGGCAGAACAGTTTCTCGGTGACAGTATCTCGAAGGAACAGTATGAGAAGGTCCGTCTCGCACTTCAGAACCCGGAAAACAGGTGGATTCGCTTCATCAACCACGTATTGGATGAAACGGATCCGCATGTAGCTAAGATGGCCGCTCTGAATCTGGGATATGAAGCATTCTTCCGCGGTACGAAGACCATCCGGAAAAACAGGGAAATCTATCACTGCAACATTCCCTGGCTGATCCTCTTTGACCCGACCTCTGCCTGCAACATGCACTGTGCCGGATGCTGGGCCGGTACCTACGGCAACAAACATAATCTGAGCTTCGAAGATATGGACCGCATCGTGACTCAGGGCAAAGAGCTCGGTGTCTACCTCTATATGCTGACCGGAGGAGAACCGCTCGTCCGCAAAAAAGACATCCTGCACCTTGCAGAAAAGCACAACGATGTGGAATTTTCCATTTATACAAACTCTACACTGATCGACGACGCCTTCTGCCAGGAAGTAGTGCGCCTCGGCAATCTGACCTTCCAGCTATCGATTGAAGGGACTCCGGATACTAATGACGCCAGACGCGGCGACGGTCATTATGAGGCCGTTATGAAAGCCATGGATCTGCTGAAAAAATACGGTATCATCTTCGGAACTTCCATTTGCTATACGCGAGACAACATCGAAGCTGTCACCAGTGATGAATTTCTGAACATGATTGCAGAAAAGGGCGCCCGGTTCGGATTCTTCTTCCACTATATGCCGGTCGGCAATGCGGCAGTTCCGGAACTGATGCCAAACATGGAACAGAGGCGGTATATGATCGAACGCATCCGTTACATCCGTTCCGAAAAATGTGACATTCCATTCTTCCCGATGGATTTCCAGAACGATGGAGAATACGTCGGCGGATGCATCGCCGGAGGCAGAAATTACTTCCATATTAATTCTGCCGGAGATGCGGAGCCGTGTGTGTTCATCCACTACTCCAATGCCAACATCCATGAAAGCTCGATTCTGGAGATTCTGCAGAGTCCTCTGTTCATGGCATACCACAGGGGACAGCCATTTAACGAAAATCATCTGCGCCCCTGTCCGATGCTGGAGAATCCGGAGCTTCTGCCGAAAATGATAAAAGAGACAAATGCCCACAGTACCGATCTGGAATCCCCCGAGACCGTCGAGCATCTGTGCGGCAAATGCACCAGATATGCAGAAGACTGGGCACACGATGCCGAAGAAATCTGGAAGAACCAGATGCATAAAACTCCTAAATACGAGAATTACGCACCGGAGAAACGTTCCTCCAAAGCGGATTAGAAACAAATCCCACAGTGACCGGAAAATTCAAAATCATTGCAAAAAACTTTGTTATTCATCACAGTAATCCTTATATGTCCAAAAGCGGCTGAACGTCTTCAGCCGCTTTTTCTTTCATCAATATAATACCCTTTGGAATCAGCCATGATTCCAATACTTCTTAAGTGCTTCCTCTGCCTGTTCTGCTGTAACGGAAAACTCCTTCTGAATCCGCAGGGACGTCTCTTCTCTGGATACGCGAAATTCCATACACATCCCAATTAAGGTTCGTATCCCCGCTTCGATTCCTTCACGCAGCCCCTCCTCTCTCACAAAACGCATATGTTTTTCCTGATCATATTCATAAATACTCACGCTCTTTGCCTCCGCTCTGTACTTTCTGAGGAAATCCGCCAGTATATTATCCCTGATGCATTCCGTAATTGCCTGCTCCACCGCCTGTTCCAGACTCATGGTCCGCATATAGGTCCTGACACGACACGTATATTCTGAATAATCCCGCAGCGTCCTGCAGGCATTCAGCAAACGTGTATTATGTCCCGGGTTGATGTTCAGCATAACCGCTTTCAATTCCAATGAAATATTTTCATCTGTAATTGAAAACAAACTGGATAATTTCAGTACTTCCACATCAGGCCGCTCAACCACTCCATTATAGAAAATCACAAACCTTGGAGTAGAAAGCCTGACTGGTTCTGTACCGTACAGATTCTCATCCTTCGTCATCTCTGAATACAAATCTGTCACATACATCAGACACCTGAACGGCAGATTCGGGCTGTAGGTGGACTGATGCTCATACAGATTCAGCCGTGAATCAATTATAAATGACAAGTCATTATGCATCGACATATAGATGGCATTTTCCAGTGTATTAATTTCCAGTAATTCGGGATCCCGATAATCAGTCCCATTGATTGCATTATAAAGCTCCAGCAATTCCTTTTTCCGGCTGAATATCATCTCAAAAAGTCTGGCTTTATATGTACGATTGGGAACAATTCTGTCGTTCTGTACCTTCCTGCGCTTGTTCTTCTTTTGATTTTTCGTCTTTTGCCTTTTCAATGTAGAAATACCTCCTTTGATTTCCGGCAAAAGGCTTCCCACGATATAAAACCATAGTCATACAAGAAACCTCCTGCCTGTTGATCGATTTGACAAGCATTGAGATTTCTAAACTGACAGATAACAGAAATGATATCAGATACGGCTTAACCGCATATAGAATAGATAGAAACTAAATGCTATGTTTTTATCCTACCATAAATCGGATGACTTTACAAGTATTTTTGTTTTTCTTTTTTATATGAAATATAATCAAATATTATAATTCATTTCTTTTCTACGATTATTTTTATTCATTATGCAACCTCGGAATCCAAAATTCCGCATCATACGTCCCTGACTCTCTTTTCACAAAAACCAGCTCGCCGCCATGCGCTTTTGCGATCTGGCTGGTCAGCCGAAGACCCATGATGTGTATGGAACTACTCTGCTTTTTCATATTCCAGATGACAACTGCCGGAATTCCCACACCTGTATCACGGATCAGGCAGCTGATTCCCTCTTCTCTTACACACAGAGATGCACTGATCCGGCAGCCATGCGGATTATGCCGAATGCTGTTTCCCAACAGGTTTCTCAGTGCCCGCCGGATCAGCCCTTCATCGGCCAGCACTTTTATCTGCTCCGCTTCCTCCGGTACAAAAACATCAATTTCATAATTCTGGTCGATTCCTTCATTATAAATATCTGCCACACACTCCCGCAACAGTTGTGCCGGTGAACACTCGTTTTTTTGAAGCGGCTGTGCCTGATATGCCAGCCTGGAAGTCAGATTCAGATCCCGGATCAACTGGCTGATCACCATACTCTGCCGCGTATGGCCGAAACCATGTTCCTGCCTTCCTCTCCAAGCTCCGCTTCCTCCGCCAGGCGATCCGAATATCCCACAATCAAAGCCAGCGGAGTCCTAATATCGTGCGAAACTCCTGAAATCCATTCTGTTCTTGCCTCATCACGCTGACGCAGTCTCTGGTTCTTGTCTTCCAATAGACGCGAGGTCTGATTCAGCTTTGCGGCAAGCTCTCCTGTCATTCCTTTTTCCTTCAAATACACTGGTTCCTGCCGTGACAACCGCTCGATTCCTTCCGCAACCGGCCTCAGTGAGCGATAAAACCGATAACCATAACAAATAATGAACACGAGAATTACCAGTAGATTTGCCAGCAGAAACATTCGAAAATACATCGGCAAACTTTCCATTAATTTCAAAGAAAGAATGAAACTGTACCTTGCCTCGAGCTGGGGGTTGTTTCCAAATACAAGCAGCAAATCACCGTAATTCCAGACACGTACCAGAAGCGTCTGGAACACCGGAACAACAACTGGAATGTGCTGATGACGGCCCCCGTTTCCATTCCCAGCCTTTACTTCGGGAAGCTTGCCACCATCTTCCGCGTCACACTGATGACACAGCTCTGGATGGGAATCCTGTATTTCATCTGCGGCAAGCTGATCGGATTCTCCGGTATCTTCCCGTCTGAAATCGTATTCTGGCTGCTCCGCGGCACGTTAGCTGCTACTGCGATCGGCGCCCTGCAGCTTTTGCTGTCCATGGTCATCCGCAGTTTCTCAGTCCCAATCGGCATTGCCCTCGTCGGCAGCGTACTCGGAATTCTGATTTCCAACAAAGGCTTGGAGCTGTACTGGCCTTATTCCCTGATGCTGATGGGTATGAACTCCAACAAATCTTCTGATACACTGGCGGGTAACAGCCTGCCGTTTTATAATGGCTACACTGGTTTACTTTCTGATCTTTTATTCGATTGCCGTCTGGCTATTGAAAAGCAGGGATGTCCGGGCGTAAAATGCCCGGCATCCCTGCCGTTTCATTCGTCACATTCGCTTAATCCTTCTCCCGTCATACATTCAGCTGATAAATTCAGCCGCTCCGGCAATACTATATGATAAAGAATATATTTCAGAAAGGAACTACCATGTACTTTTCCAACTCCCCTTTAGAAACAGACTGCCAGAATCTCATTCAGCTTCAGGAGCAGATCCGTTCCTGTCGACTTTGCGAGGCAGAGTTCGGCTTTGAGCCACATCCAATTGTGTTCGGCAATCTGCATGCCAAAATCATGCAGATCAGTCAGGCTCCCTCCCGTACCGTACACCAGACCGGGAAACCCTTCAATGATGCCAGCGGCAGACGGCTGCGGCAGGAATGGTACAAAATTCCGGATAAAATCTTTTACAATCCCGACTATTTTTATATCGTCTCCGTCGCACACTGCTATCCAGGTAAAGGCAATGCAAAAGGCGACCGCAGACCGCCAAAATGCTGTGCCGACCGCTGGCTTGTCAGAGAGCTGTCTCTGGTACAGAATGAAATTTATATTCTGATCGGCAGCACAGCAGCGGCTCATTTCTTCCCCCACCAGAAGCTTACTGACCTTGTTTTTTATGATCAAAACATAAACGGCAAGACAACTTATGTCCTGCCGCATCCCTCGCCGCTGAATATGAGATGGTTCCAGTTGTATCCTGAATTTCTGGAAAAAAGGATTCCTCAGATCCGGGCAGCACTACACGAGATTCTTGAGATTTCATCTGTCAGAAAATCCCGGAAATCAAACTCTGTGTAACTCTCTTTTCACCCATTTGATCCGTTACTATTCACTGTGTAACTGCCCCAGATCAAATTGTTTTTATTTTATTACCTTAATCTACTGTTTTCATTTTTCTGCCGCAGCCCGGTTTTACTCCATCATTATCTTTTACTCTGCCATAATCTGATACTTTCGCAGGAACTCGTCAGACAGTATGATCCTGCCGATGCAGTCCGCGGTTCCTGTCAGGTAGGCGTTCATTTTCTCGTCGATCCGGACGATTGTCTCACCGCCTGGCATATGGACATACACGCAGGGGTCTATCAGCCCCATCTGATAAGCCACTCCGGCCGCTGCACAGCAGCTGCTGCCTGAAGCCAGCGTATAGCCCGCTCCCCGCTCATACACCTCTGTATAAATATTGTTTTTGTCACCGATCCGGATGATCTGAGTGTTGATTCCATCCGGGAACCGCTCAGACCGCTGAAGCTTCTCACCAATCTCGCAGACAGCGGATTTGGAGATTTCTTCCATTGGAATGATACAGTGGAGATTCCCCATCCACACACAGGTGCCCTGGTAGCGCCTTCCATTGTATTCCACAGGAACATACTCACTTTTCCCGACACCTTCCATATTCGTCTGACCACAGTACAGCCGTCCCATAGAGATAGTCAGCTTCCTGGCCTCCTCATTATGATAATGGATTTCCACTTCCCGACTCTGAGTCTGGAGCGTAAAATCTTTTTTCATCGCATAACCTGCATCCTTCAGATACTTGGCAAAAATACACAGACCATTGCCGCTGATAGCCGCCTCGCTGCCATCCGGATTGTAGATTCGAACCCCCAGCTTGCCAAACATCTGCACCGGTCCCACCAGAATTCCATCGGAACCCGCACCGAAACGGCGGTTACAGATATTCCGGATATCCTCCGGCTTCAATTCATAATCATTTTTCTGGCAATCGTAAACCAGATAATCATTTCCAAAGCTCTGATACATACTCAATGTCAATTCCATTTGACTGCCCCCTGTTTATTCCATTGCAATTTATTTTCAGATGAGTTACTGTTCACACATCTGCCAGAATGGCAGCCGTCTGACCAGTAACTCAGATGCTTCTATTCTACCGGACATTTTTTATAATGAAAATTCAAATTATGATGTTTTTATTAAATATTGTGCGGTATACTTGGAATAACTACATGCACTTGAATGAAAGAATGAGCGGTTCGGATGCCGGTTCACGGTATAC
>JAUNGL010000154.1 GCA_030524665.1 Lachnospiraceae bacterium
TCTGAAGACCATCTGCCAGACCTACGGTTGTCGTCGTCTTTCCTTCTCCTGCCGGAGTCGGATTGATTGCCGTTACAAGAATCAGTTTTCCGTCTTCTTTATCAGTCTCTTTCAGAAGATTGTAATCAATCTTTGCCTTGTAATTTCCATACTGCTCCAGATATTTTGCATCAATACCTGCCTTAGCTGCGATCTCCGTAATCGGAGACATCACAGTTTCCTGAGCAATTTCGATATCTGATTTGAATCCCATAGTAAAACTACCCCTTTCAGTTTATATTCGATATTTTGGTTAAATCATGTAAAACATTAAAATATCTGATTACATTATTTCATCTGTTTCAATGCAGTGATTGCCACATCACACACAACAACTAAATCCTCAGCATGGAATGCAGCAGGGAAATTGTCGCTGAACAGGATCTGGGAGGATGGTGGAAACTCATCATCTCCCTCCCACAGAAGGAACTGAACAAAAAATCCCGGAAATACCTCAAACTGGTATCCCATATCCCCTGCTTTGACCTTCTCAGCTCCAAAAGCTTCCATCGCATGCTGAAACGCTTCCTGACGATTTCCATAAGAAAAAGCAAGCCGCATCATACATCTGCCATTGAACTGACGGTAATATACCTCACCCCAAGGTACCTCACGGTAAGTCAGAAACTTACCGGTCGAATCTGCCTGAATACCCTCGTTCAAATGGCGGATGACCAGAATCTTAGCTGCCGGAAGCTCCAGCAGCGGGCACCAGGAATCATCCTCCTGTGTCCTTCTCACTTCAAATTCCGGAAACGTCACCAGATATTCTTTTCCCATAAACCGCACTGTAAATGTGCCGTCTTCTTCCGAATAAGGAAAGCCCGTACGGCTGCTGATTTCCAGAGGATCCTTTCCGGCATACTCCGCCTTATAATGTTCAAACGGAATCCGTTCTTTGTTATCCTTTCCGTAATCTAAATTCATGCATTTCTCTCCTTATCCGTTACTTTTCATAAATTCCAACGTTATCTTTTCTGGTTTCTTCCGAAATCTTTTTCCAGATCATGCTGGCGTTAAGTGTGAAAATGACCTGCTTCTGTCCGTCGACTGGATCAATACATCTCAAGTGACGGAAACAGCGTCGCATCGGTATGCGGAATGAAACAGCATGCCACAAATTCGTCCATATAAGTCGGCTCATTGCTGAGTTCCAGATACGTCATATTATGCGACAGTTCAGCTACCTTCGCCTCTGCTTCTGTTGAATACAGCATCGTATATGCGCCGGACAAGGAAGAGTTTCCGATATAGGAGAACTTCTCCAGTTCAATATCCGGGAACATTCCGATTGAAACAGCGTTCTTCATATTGATTCCGCTTCCGATGCCGCCTGCTACATAAACGTGATCAATCATCGATACATCAAAGTCAAGTGACTGAAGCATCACGCGGATTGCAGAGAAGATCGCCCCCTTGGCACGAATAAAGTTATCAATATCCACTTCCGTGATCTCAATATCCTTTACCGATGCCGCGTTTTCCTTAAATGCAAGCACATAGCTTCCCATTCCGTATTTATCATGGCGGATGCGCTCACCCTCACGGATAAATTTACCCTTCGGGCTGATCATACCACAGCGGAACAGCTCACTAATCACATCGATGATACCGGAACCGCAGAGACCTACTGGCTTCTGTCCTTCGTCACCTACAATGGTAAAGGTCGGCTCCATCGTCTCTTTATCAATCTTACATGCTTCGATGGCACCGTCCGTTGCACGCATACCGCAGCTGATATCTCCGCCCTCGAAAGCAGGACCGGCGGAACATGCACAGCTCATCATGAATTCTGCATTTCCGAATACCAGCTCTCCGTTCGTACCAAGGTCGATAAACAATGACATCTCTTCCTTATTCCAGATCGTACTAGCCAGCGTACCAGCTGTAATATCACCGCCGACATAGCTTCCGATATTCGGAGCCATAATAATTCTGGCATGCTCATAGATATCAATACCAAGATCATTTGCATAGACCGAATTGGTCTCGAAGAAGGTCGGAATATACGGCTCCATACGAACCGGATCCGCATCTACTCCGAGAAGCAGATGATTCATCGTTGTATTTCCAGCCACACACATCCGGTAAATCTGACGCGTATTCAGTCCGGCAGACTGACACATCGTATGAATCAGCGGATTGATCGTCTCTTTGATGATCGCATCCTGCAGCTTCTTCCGTCCGCCTTCCTTCTGCTGTTCGATGATACGGTTGATAACGTCAGCACCGTAACGAATCTGTCCGTTTCCCGCCGAAGCCTTTGCCAGTATAGAACCATCCAGCATATTAATAATCAGTGCAGACACTGTCGTTGTACCGATATCAATTGCAAGACCGCAGACCTTAGCCTCTGCTCCTGCAGGAAGGATATCCAGAACCTCTACTTTATCTTCCGCCCTGCGAATGATACACTGTACATCGAACGAAGATGCGCGCAGCACCCCCGCCAGTTTTTTCAGAACTGCAAACGGAAGTTTCACACGGGACACCCCGCATGCAGCTTCTACGGCCCATACCAGCCGTTCATTGTCCGGCATTGTATCATCCAGTGACGGAACATCCATCGTAATCGCCACAACTTCTAAGTCATTCTTGAATCCGATCCCGGCTTCCGCAATATCTGCCTTCGTCTGTTCAAAAATCTGTAATTCCTCCGTAGAACCAAGATCCGCAACCTTCATTCTACTCCGGTACGCCGATGCGATATCCGGTACCAGAACCTCCACATCCGCGATAACCTTGCTGACACAGGACAGTCTCCAGCCCTGAGCATACTCCTCATCTGTAATATGTCTCGTCTTCGCCGAATCCAGTTCACCGCCGACCAGTTTCACTTTACATTTTCCGCAGGCCGCATTTCCATTACACGGTGCATCGATCGCTACATTCGCTTTCTTTGCCACCTCGAGAAGGTTTTCACCGAGAGCAGCAAATACCTCTACATCTTCGCTGTTCTCAAACTTAAAAGTCACTTTATACATAATTTCTCTCCTGTTAAGTTCTTAACAAGTGCAATATTTACAATACCCGGAAGCACAGCATACCTCCGGGTATTTGAAAGTAATAGCTCCTAACGAAATGATCACTGTCCGTCACAAAATTAGATTTCAAGGTAAGAATCTGCGTACAGAGTATTATTCTTGAATATGTCACAGGACTTGATGGTTTCCATCAGACGCAGGTCGTTCGGGTTTACGATTGCAGAAGTAAGGCCCTGCATCATACACATAGCAACCAGTGCGGAGTCCATAATCGGACGGATGTGCTTCGGCATACCGTTAGAATTGTTGGAAAGTCCGCCTGTAGAATTCAGTCCCATATCGGAGAACATCTTGATTGCTTCCAGAACTTCCATCTGCTTATCCTGCATTCCCTTTACAACCAGGAACAGCGGGTCAAACCACAGATCTGTCGGCTCCATACCATGCTCAAGACCTCTCTCAAGAAGCAGCTGGCAGTATCCCATACGCTCATCATTGTCCTTTGCAATTCCTTCACCGTTGCAAAGTGCGATAACGATTGCATCGTTTGCTGCTGCAAGGTCGATGTTTTCAATTCTTCCTGCTGCGTCTGCGGAGTTTACGATCGGTTTTCCCTTGGAACGATTGTAAACGGAAATACCTGCTTCGATTGCCTTCTTGTTGGATGTATCCAGCGCAAGCGGAACGTTGTCAAAATTGCTCTGAAGCAGCTGAACAGCCCACTTCATCAGATCTTCTCCATCGCTCTCAGCCGGTCCGATGTTTACGTCAAGATAAACAGCTCCTGCATCCAGCTGCTGTTTTGCTCTTGCAAGAATCGGTTCCGGATCTCTGTTCGTAAAAGCTCTGTTGACTGCTGGAGCAGTAGTTGAAAGTCTCTCTCCAATTGTAATAAATTTGCCCATAGTAGTTCTCCTTTATATTTATTTTGGTAACTGATCGTTCACCGGAACTGCCGCCGTGATTCAGATTCGTTCAATATATCATCAACAAAGCAGTTTCCGCAGTTCGCACAGTTCCGATGACACGAAACAGTTACTGATGTTCTGTCCAATGGCTGCAGTTTGCCACATACAGCGCTCAGGCCGAAAATAACCTATGCGGTCAGATCCTTCATGAATTTTACAAGCTGTACTGCTTCATTCGGAGCGATGATGATCTCCCATCCCGGAAGCTTAGCCTCCAGCTCGCCCTTCAAAACTGCCACCTTACCCGGAATTACAAGCTTTCTGGATTTTACCTTGCCTTCGATATCAGCCTCTGCAAAGAACTTGGAAATCGTGGTTGCAGAGAACTTACCTGCTGCCCATGAGGTCAGAACAGAGAGTCCGCCCGCATCGTTGATGATGAGGTTGCACGGAACACCGGAACGCTCCAGCTCACCGGATACTACGAAGTAGGTCAGAGCAAAGTCAACGGTTGTTACACAGATGGAGTTCTCATCTGCACCGTTCAGTGGGTAAATACCCGGCTCAACCTTCATCGGCTTCTGCGGGTCTGTGAAGACGTTCTGTCTCAGACCATAGAGCGGAAGTGCTTCTGCATAGGTCATCTGATCCAGTACGATTACAGAACCGTACTTCATCGTGAATACGGAAGTAAGTGCTGCCTGAAGATGCTTGTCTCCCTTAGCCAGTTCACCAACACGTACAATTGACGGATAACCGCAGGTTCTGTTGCTATCCTTGATTGCAGCCTTACGGAACTGTACTGCAGTAGCGAAAGCATCCTTCACAGAATTTACTCCTACATCGATCATCAGGTTCTTATTTCCAAGCTTCTCAAGAGCTGCTACTGTATCATACAGCTCGTTGACGTCAGCGCCTCTTACACCGAGTACTACACCTGCTGCTGTCGCAACTGCGCTCATCTCTGCATAATTAGAAGCGTCTGCTCCGTTCAGAACCGGCTTGGAAGCCTTTACAAGCTCAACAGCCTGCTTTGCTACTTCCACGTCTGTACATCCAAGTACAAGTACACGGTCAAGAGCTGCAGCCTTCTTTACCAGCTCCAGATACTTCTCTGCTCCGCTTTCCGGTGCGTAGTTTACGTACACCATCTCCACAAACATTCTCTCGCCGATACGCTCATAATCAACGTGCGGGATTTCAGCAAGCTTTGCATCGATTGTTGCATCATCCATGCAGCTGCACAGAGATACTGCATATCTTGTCTTGCTTACGAATGTTTTCTCATGACGGAACAGAACAGTCTCACCGCCGAGTGCCAGCTCTTTGTCACCAGCGCCGACCTTAATGGTCTTCATTGGCGGAGCAGTTGCCTCGTTCAGAGCTGCCTTCGCATCTTCTGAGAAGTACGGACAAGCATCAATCGATACTGCACCCTGAGCCACTTTCATAGAGAAAGCCATACAGGTCGGGCTTCCGCACTCTTTACAGTTTTTCTTCGGTGATAATTTAAAAATGTCAAGACCTTTCAGTGCCATCTTTCTTTTCCTCCTTGTATTTCATTAAACCAGTTCTTTGATCAGCTTGGAAATCGTTTTTACGGATTCCGGATGCTTCAGGATAACGGCATTGGAACCGGAAGCAAGTACGGCTGCTGCTGTCTCAACTTCCATATCAATTCCACGCTCTTCCTGGCTTCCCCACTCAGGCATATCTGCCTCGGAAGCAACTGCTTCTTTTACGCCCCATACTTCGGACGCTACCGGAGTTACGATCGGCATCTGTAAGGTTGTATCGTTCTGTGAAAGTGCTGCTGCTTTGATACGGTCCATCGTAGATACTACGTACTCAAAACCATATCCAGCTGCTGCAGTACCTACGTTCATGACAACATTCTGTCCATTGACACCCAGCTGTGTCAGCAGTACGTTCAACTGCTTTGCAAGGTTGATATCTACGGCGGACTCAGCTCCTACGATCTGCTTGTAAGCAAGACCTGCTGATGCTCCGACGTTCTTGTAATTCTCTTCTTTTGCTGCCAGAATCATTGCGTTTCTGCCCTCAAGTGCTGCTGATACCTTGTCAAGAAGTTCCGCATCCTTCTCAACATTCTTGCAGCCGCAGACAGCCAGAGGAAGATCAACTGCCTCGGCTACCTCTTTTACAAGAGCAACCAATTCTTCTGTCGGCTTGTTCAGTCCGTTCGGATCTCCGCCTTCCAAACGGATGCTGAGGAAATCAACGCCCTCGAATGTAGCGGCTTTTTTCGCCATATCTACAACTGAAGTGCATCCTTCGTAAAACTTCTTTACGCACTCCGGCTCGTTATCCAGACCACCATCTGTGATTTCGATACCTACCTTCGGTGCATTTGCAATTGCATCATCAAAGGTATAGAACGGTAATACGTTCTCGCCGCCGATTGTGATTTTCTTGTCGCCGGTACCAACTTCCACAGCGTTGATCTTAGCATTGAATTTTCCTGATTTTGCAGTAAACGGCATTTTAAATGTACCTCCTTATGTTTACATGACCCGGACAGGATACACGGTCCGTGCATCCTGTCAACGGGAAGCTTCTTTCTTTATGTATTGCTTTTGCTTTGTTGAAATATATATCGGATGGGGTACTCATTAACCGGAAACGGTCTCACGGGCAATACCCCATCAAACATATTACATCATCGGTTCCATCGTCAGCGCCGGATGTCCCTTTTCCTCAAGGAATGCCAGCAATGTTTCCGGATCTTCTGCAACTGTCTCATCACCGATCATATCTGTGAAGTTATCGATTCCGTACAGTTCCTTTGCCGTAGCATTCAGTCTCTCTGCTACCTGATCCTTCAGTTCCTTCGGCATCCATACGATACGCTCGATACCGCCCTCTGCCTTCATGAACTTCTTGGAAGCGATGAAATGCTTACCATGTCCCATAAAGCCCGGTGTCTGAACTCCACCACCTGTCATGGAAGCCAGCTCTGAGAAAGTCATACCGATCGGGGTCATACCAGCGTACTCACGGTTAGCGATACATACACCGTTTGACAGCGGCTCAATACCACAGATACACTCGAAGCATCCGCAGGATGTCATCGGCTTCTCAATGATGGAATACAGTGATACATCT
>JAUNGL010000155.1 GCA_030524665.1 Lachnospiraceae bacterium
TCCAGCTGTCCGGCTCCGGCCACGTACGTTTTGGCCCCGCCGGCCAGCGTATTGGCTCCTGTTACATATGCGTCGACTCCGGATTTCAGAGTACCAACTCCGGCCGTATACGCATTAACACCTGAACTGAGGGAATCTGCTCCCGTCTTCAGTGTAGTGATTCCGCTGGCAAGTGTATTCAGTCCATCAATCAGATCACCTTTTTTGTTATTCAAAGTCTGCACTCCATCGTTCAGCTCTCCGGTCTTCTCATCCAGAGTCGCCATACCTTCCGCCAGCTCTTCACATGCATCCTTCAGTGTCTCCACGCCATCCACCAGCTCTCCGGTGCCATCTACAAGCTGCATTGATGCATCCTGAAGCTCCTCCAGTGCATCCTTCAGATCATCAAATCCCTCAATGTCATCCAGACCAAGATTCGAAAGATTTCCGGCAGTTGCCACAGTCATAGTCATTGCAAGTTCAAAATTCTCAACATCCGCCGTCACATCAAAGGACTCAGGTATCTCAATATCACCAAAATTCTCCAAATCCTGCAGTTCCAGACTCTCTGAAAGTCCCGGCAATCCCATTCCGACTACTACCTGACGGCTCCCGTCAGAAATCACACGGCCTCCGTCTACGGTAACATTAGAAAACGTTTCACCCGGAAGAATCATACCAGTCAGCATCAGGAACGGAACTGCCGTACCCTCATACTCTGCATTGTTCTCATACTGAACATGCATCCTTACGCTACCACTCTTTCCGGCAAGATCCTCAGGAGAGATTTCCTCCCCGTCCAGATAGTACGTAATATGCACCTTTACCGGAAGTTCCTGCGTACTTTCCCCCTGATAATAAATATCATTGCCGTTTGCTTCCCATACCAGTTCGTCTCCATCCTGTGAAAAAGTTTCATCCCCCTTCACATTTTTAATATTCGCCAGACCAGAGCGGTCTGTCAGTTCCGTTTCATAATCCGGATTTTTCAGCCAGTTGCTGACAATGACATTGGAGGTTTCACCGGAAGCATCGGCTTTCACATAGACAGTCTCTTCCTTCTGTACCTCTACTTTCGATTCCTCTTCTGATTCAGAAACAGACTTATTGTCCGCTGCACCCTCCGTACTGCCTTCCTCCGCAAATACAGGAACCGCTCCCATAACAGATACCTGACTCATAACGGCAGCCATACCTGCTGCTACTGCCCGTTTCATGCGATTCATATAATTTTTCTGACTCATCAATCCATTTCCCCTTTTCATTTCCGTACCGTTTTCCGGTGCTCATATATGCAACAGTTTCTATTTTCGTCTTCTCAAATCTTTCCGTACACCTCAGGCTTTCTGCAAGCTGGCGTATAGCGGACCAGTAAACATGATTCTTTCGGAAACCCTTCAATGATATACCAGATCAGCCCCCCTGTTTCTTACGGAACCCCAGTGATGTATGCCGGATCAGCCCGTCAAACAGAATCAGCATAGACGGCAATACCAGAAGTACCGTAAACATACTGATAATGGCTCCTCTTGCCATCAATGTACAGAGTGAACTGATCATATCGATGTCCGAATACACACCAACTCCAAACGTAGCTGCAAAGAAGCTCATTGCACTGACGAAAATCGACTGCAAGGAAGCCTTATGTGCTATTCCCACGGCGGTCTTTTTGTCCGCGCCGCTGCTCCGCTCCAGCTTGTAACGGTTCGTCATCAGAATCGCATAATCAATGGTCGAACCAAGCTGTATTGTACCGATAACAATAGATGCGATGAACGGAATCGTCGTATTCGTATAATACGGAATTCCCATATTCAGATAGATCGCAAATTCGATGACAAATACCAGAATCACCGGCAGTGAAACAGATCCGAATACAAATGCTATAATCACAAGGATGACCCCGATAGAAACCGTATTTACCGTATTAAAATCCGTATTCGTAATCTCAATCAGATCCTTCGTACACGGTGCTTCACCGATCAGCAGCCCTTTTTCATCATAGCTCTTCAGAATACGGTTCAGTATTTCACACTGCTCATTTACCTCATCCGATGCTACCGGATATTCGGAAGTCAGAAGCATCATCTGATAATTTTCATTTTTCAGATCAGCCGTCAGATCCTCCGGAATGAAATCAACCGGAATGGCCGGCCCGAGCATCGATTCCAATCCCAGAACTGCCTTAATTCCATCGACTTGCTTCATTTCATCGGTCATTTTCTGGACATCCTTCTGCTCCATCGAGCTGTCAGCCAGAATAATATGCATCGTATTCATGTGAAACTTATCATTCAATGCCTGATTCGATGCCACCCCAGGCAGCGTCTCCGGAAGTGTGGAATCCAGATTATAATACACATCGGTTCTCTGATAACCGATCACCGCCGGAATCCAGAGAAACAGGAACAGGACCGCCAACAGCTTATAATGCTTTACTACAAAACCTGAGATATCAATCTGCGGAATCAGCGGTTTATGTTTTGTCTTTTCAATTAACCGGTCAAAAACCAGAATCAGGGAAGGCAATACGGTAACACAGCAGATTACTCCAATTACAACTCCCTTTGCCATCACAACTCCCAAATCCAGACCAAGCGTAAAACTCATGAAACAGAGTGCAATAAACCCGGCTACCGTTGTAACACTGCTGCCTGCTACGGATGAAAAGGTAGCACTGATTGCATCTGCCATTGCCTTCTTCTTATCTTCTTTATGCTCCTTCTGGAATTCCTCATAACTGTGCCAGAGAAAAATAGAATAGTCCATCGTCACGCCAAGCTGCAGGACCGCCGCTAATGCCTTCGTCACGTAGGAAATTTCTCCCATCACCAGATTCGTTCCCAAATTAAAAATAATTGCCATTCCGATACTCAGCAGGAAAAACAGAGGAATAATATAGGAATCCATAGTCAGAGACAGCACCAGTACAGAAAGCAGCACCGCAATCAGCACGTAAATCGGTGTTTCCGCATCACACAGTTCCTTCGTATCCGTTACAATCGCAGACATCCCGCTCAGGAAACACTGCTGATCTGAAAGCCTGCGGATTTCTGTTACCGCCTGCATCGTTTCATCCGCCGACATCGTCGTATCATACATGATAACCATCAGCGTACAGTCTCCGTTATTAAAAGCATCGGTCAATTCCTCCGGCAGAAATTCCACCGGAACTGATAAATCCATAAAGCTGTCATACCAGATGACGCTCTTCACATGCTCCACCAGTTCGATTTTCTCTTTTATTTTCGCTACATCCTTGTACTCCATGCCCTGCACCATATACATAGAAAAGGCTCCTGTACCAAACTGGTCCACCAGAATATCCTGCCCGACCATCGTATCGATGTCTCCCGGCAGATACGAAAGAATATCGTAATTGACTCTCGTATTTACATAAGCAATTCCCGCCGGAATCAGAAGTACCACACTAAGTATCAGGATCAGATACCTGGCTTTTACAATTGCTTTTCCTAAAGCTTTCATAGTCTTATCCACTCCTTTACTGAAGTAACACTATGAGAAATCACTTCTCACAGCACTCCAGAATCTGAAAATTCTGGCATTGACATATCGGATGAGACTACACAAGCGTCCTCTCCTTCCGACATGTCACATTATAAACAGCAGCATTTCTTTTTCCATAGACAAAAAAAATCTCTGTCAAAAAACATGACAAAGACTTTTTTTTGTATAACTATATGCCATTTTTCACTCTATCCCGCATCATCTGCGTGAAAACCGGCTTTCCTGTTCTCACAGTTTCACTATCTCGTTTTCAGGAATACCAGTTCCTTCTGCCCTCTCTCATCGGACGGATATTTGGCAACGTATTCCTGAGCCTTCTGCTTCGCAGTCTCAAAATCCAGCTTTTTCTCATAAGCCACCATTTCATTAAAATACAGTTCCTGCCGGCCTGTCTCATCTTCCATCTGAAGCCCCTGTTCCAGATATGCCAGAGCTTCATCGTACTTTCCCTCTTCCATTGCACACATGGCCAGACCATTATAGCATTTCGGAGTATCTCCATAGGCGCCCCGCAGCTGCTCGTACATATTTTTCGCATGAACATAATCTTCCTGTGCCAGATACACCTCACCCATCAGATACATTGCCGGCTCGTGCTGCGCCTCAACCGGAACAGCCAGCTCACTCTGCGCCCTCTCGTAATCCTCCAGATAATAATAGATTCTGCCGCGATGGTAGGGGTCCTCTGTCTCATCACCGTGGATATCCAGTGCACTTTGCAGATAACCCGTCCCCAGTCCGGACAGATTCATCTCTTCATAGCACTCATAAATATTCAGATACAGATCATAGCTGTCCGGTGAAAGTGCGACTGCCGCATCAAAATCCTGCTTCGCTTCCTCCTGCTGCCCCTGCTTCAGATATCCGGCACCGCGCAGGAAATAAGCATCTGAGCTCACCCCATCATCTTTTGAAAGGATCCTATCGCACGTATTGATTGTCTCTTCATATTCATTCATCCGATACTGTGTCGACGCCAGATACAACTGTAAATCCCGGACGGTTTCCGGCATCCGCTTATCTGTGTGATCCAGCGCTTCCTGAAATGCATTCTCCGCATCCTCATACTGTGCCAATCCCATATATGCCATTCCAAGTCCGCGCCAGGCCAATACTGGCTGTTCTCCCTCCGCTGCCGCTTCCTCAAACAGAGCTGCTGCCTCACCGTATGCCTCTTTTTCCAGAGCCGCATTTCCTGCGACTGTTTTTTCTCCGGTCGCTCCGCCCATGGCACAACCACTGACAAGCACAGCCGCTGATACAAATATTACTGCCAGTTTCATTTTCCGATTCATACTTATCAAATCCTTTCCGGAAAACATCACAGCAAAGCTGCATAAATCTCCCTTTTTGATACTCCGCGATCCCTGGCTGCCCGCTTCATCGCTTCTTTGCGTTCCATTCCCTGTGACTCATAATACGCCACATGTTCCTGTACACTCAGCTCTTCCCAGCGCTGCTGCTCCTCCTGCTGCATCTCTGTCCGGCTCCGTCCCTCCATAACGATGACGCATTCCCCTTTTGGCTCCTGCTCCTGATAATACGCAAGTGCGCCTGACAGGGTCGTTGCAAAAGCAGTCTCATGCTTCTTCGTCAGCTCACGGCAGAGCGTAATCCGGCGTTCTCCGAGCACTTCGTATAATTCCTGCAGCGTACGCACCAGTCTGTGCGGCGCCTCATACAGAATGACCGTTCTCGTTTCAGTCTTCAGTTCCTCCAGAATCTGTTTTTTCTCCTTCTTATCCTGGGGCAAAAATGCCTCGAAGCAGAAGCGTCTCGTCGGCAGTCCGGAAAGCGTGAGAGCCGTCACACAGGCACATGCTCCCGGAAGCGAAGTCACCTCAATTCCTGCTTCCATACAAAGCCTGACCAGATCTTCTCCCGGATCGGAAATCCCCGGTGTCCCGGCATCCGTAATCAGGGCAATATTCTTACCCTCTCTCATCTTTTCAATCAGCGTGTATGCTTTCTCGATTTTATTATATTCATGATAACTCGTCATCGGAGTCTTAATGCCAAAATGATTCAGAAGACGGATGCTGTTCCGCGTATCCTCTGCCGCGATCAGATCTGCTTCCTTCAGTACGCGCAACACACGCATTGTGATATCCTCCAGGTTTCCAATCGGCGTAGCGCACAGATATAGTTTTCCCTGCTGCCCCTCCATAGTTTTCCTCCTTCTGCTTCATCCTGCTTTACCTGTGCCGCGGCATCATCATTTGAGGCACGCCTATCACAAGCTGCCGGATTTCAATATCCGTATACATCCAGTATTTCCTGCGTATACACCCCCGGCTTCTCATATACAATCAGCGGCTTCTCCACCGTCACTCTTGGCTTTCCGCCGCGCACAGCTTCGATCAGAACCATATTCGGCTCCCGGTCCACGTATGGATAAACCATACGGATCCGTTTTGGCTCGAGATGGTGTTCCGACAAAGTACGAATAATCTCTGCCAGACGGAACGGCCTATGTACCATATAAAATCGTCCTCCGGTCCGCACCAGCTTCCCTGCCGCCCGCACAACATCCTCAAGTGTGCAGAGCAGCTCATGTCTCGCGGCAGCTTTCTCCAAATCCGGATTAACCAGTCCATGCTTGCCCGTCATATAGGGCGGGTTAGAAGTAATGACATCAAAAGAAGCCGGGGCAAACAGATTCCCAGCTTCCTTAATATCTCCCTGCACAATCTTCACACGGTGCTCCAGACCGTTCAATATCACGCTTCTTCTTGCCATATCGGAACTGATCTTCGAAATCTCCAGCCCGGTAAAATGCTCTCCTTCTGTCTTTGCCTCCAGCAATATCGGGATAATACCCGTTCCGGTACCGAGATCCAGCACCTTTTCCCCGGTCCTTACCTGTGCAAAACCGGAAAGCAGCACCGCATCCATTCCAAAGCAGAACAGCTTCTCATTCTGTATGATTTTATATCCATTGCGCTGAAGCTCATCCAGACGCTCGCCTTCTTTCAGTTCAACCATGCTACTCCTGTCTGTCCTTTCGCCTCTCCAGAACATGTTCCATCATCCATTCCTGCAATCTGGAACACTCTCTAACTGTTCAGCTTTGACTTTCCTTCCTTTTTCTCAAGTGCTTCGAGCTGCTTCAGTTCTTTATCCAGAACCTCTTTTTCTTTGCCCTTTTCCTTTTCTTTGCGGCGCTTCGGCTTGAATTTCAGATCCTTCAGTTCGTATTCCTGCAGCTCCTTCTCGTCATCGACATCAACCAGCACCCGGACTCTCTGACGAAGTACATTAACACTCTGTACCTCTCCCTTCATCCCGTCAACCGTAGTAACGGAATCTCCTATATTCGGCAGACGGCTGTTCAGATACTCATAGGTCTCCTCTTCATTCTTCAGACAGCACATCAGACGACCGCATACACCGGAAATCTTCGTCGGATTCAGGGACAGGTTCTGTTCCTTCGCCATCTTGATTGACACCGGAGCAAACTCGGACAGGAATGTATGGCAGCAAAGTGGACGGCCGCA
>JAUNGL010000156.1 GCA_030524665.1 Lachnospiraceae bacterium
CTTTCTCCTTGTATTTTCGTTGTTTTCATCACTTGCGTTATCTACAACCCCCATGTCCAGCATCCATCATCACCTTATATGCCAAGATTACACCTCATCTTCCATCTTTCGTAATTATAGTATGCGGGGCGAAAGAAAAGTTGAATTTCTGGCATGCTGCTTTCTAGCCAATTGAAGATGCCAAAGAATGAAGCGTATAAGAGTAATTTTTATGGACTTTCTGTTTTTATTATGGTAACATACTTGATATTCTTAACGAAATGTAAAAGGATTCCAAGGTTTGCAGAAAATAAGAAGTCATGTATTTCTTACTTTCGAAAAATAAGGAACGTACAGCTTAACGCAGATTGGAGGTATTTGTGGCAGGATATCGAATAATCGCATTCGCCGGGTCAGTTTTGTTGGGCGGATATTTTTCTTATTTCCTGATAAGGACCCTACATTTCTGGGGACTGGAAATTAAGAAGAAATCTACTAAGTTTATAATCACCGCTTTATTCATGCTTGTTGTGCAGCTTTGTCAAGCTGCACGGGGAATCAGTACTATGATTGTACTCCACCTATTTGTCATATCCGTATTGGTGGATATTTTCTGGCTGTTGTTCAAAAGCCTCTTTCGGAAGCAATCCTTTCCTAAGGCTTTCGTACGATGCGAAAAAATATATGACTGCGGAATGATCCCCCTTATAATTACGGCTGTTCTACTGATCTATGGATCGATAAATATGACCCAGGTAATAAAAACTGAATACCAGATCGTAACTGACAAGAACGTTGGGAATTATAAGCTTGTACTGATCACAGATACACATTATGACACAATACAAGATACCAACGTGCTGAAGCAGAAAATAGCCGAAATCAATCAGGAATCTCCGGATCTTGTGATCTTAGGCGGCGATATTGTAGAGGAAGACACCTCAAAGAAAGCAATGGAGGAGGTCTTTCAGGTATTAGGCGGACTGGAAAGTACCTACGGTATTTATTATGTATATGGAAATCACGACAGACAGCCATACACGGAGCATCGCAGCTATACGGACCAAGAACTGGAAGACGCCATATCTGGAAATGGAATTACGATTCTGGCAGACAGTTACCAAGAGATTAATGAGGATTTGATTCTTGCTGGCAGAGAAGATGCAAAATGGGGGAATCATTCCGGCAGAGCTTCTGTGGAAGAACTATTGGCAGATGTGGACCGGGAAAAATATATCATTGTGGCGGATCATCAGCCAATAGAGGCCAAAGAAAACGATGCGCAAGGAGTAGATTTGGAACTTTCCGGCCATACCCACGCCGGACAGATTTGGCCAATTGGAATCATCTCAGAGCTGACCGGTATCCTAAATTACGGAAAATACCAACAGGGAAATTGCCAAATAATCGTTTCTTCCGGATTTACCGGATGGGGCTATCCGGTAAGAACACAGGAGCACTGTGAGTACGTGGTAATCCATATCAACAAAATTGCCTAGAAATCTGGCAATTTCCTGGGAAAATATATAATGGTATGCTATCATGAAACCATTAAAAATTACAAAAGCATTTTGCAACAGGAGGAAAACAACCATGACGCCATATGATTTTCTGGATATCCTTTCCAGGGCTGCAATCCTGAAAACCACTCCCCGCCATTGCTATACGGAAAACAACCGCAGAGAAAGTGTCGCCGATCATAGCTGGCGAATTGCTCTGATGGCTATGCTGCTGTCCGGAGAGCCGGAGTTCCAGGAGACGGATATGAACAAAGTTATCCGCATGTGCCTGATTCACGATCTTGGGGAATCCTTTACCGGCGATATCCCCACCTTTGAAAAAACTTCTTCGGATGCCCAAAGCGAGGATGCGTTATTTCTCCAATGGGTGAATTCTTTTCCCTCTGCACAAAGAAAGGAATGGCTGGAGCTTCTGGATGAAATGGGAAAGCTGGAAACCAAAGAAGCGAAAACATACAAGGCTTTAGACAAGCTGGAAGCAATTATTTCCCACAATGAATCCGATATCTCCACTTGGCTGCCTCTGGAATATGATCTACAGTTAACTTATGGTAAGGAAAATGTGCAGTTTTCAGAATATTTGAAAACATTGAGCGAGTGTATTGATCAGTGGACAAGAAACAAGATCGCGGCTGCCCGGGAAGCAGACGCTCCTGGGAACGTGCCGGATCATTAGAGCATGAACGCAGAAGCCGGGAGATGTGTTTCCCATTCCCGCAGGTGTAAAGCATCGGCATTTTTATGACTTCCCATCCGGTGAAAATATCCGGATGGGAAGTCACCTTTATTTTATAGAAGAAACATCTTCTTATCTTTTTATTTGCCACCATGGATAAAAGCGGTTCAGCCATTTTCCGGCCAAATCACTCCAGGTCTGGCAGGTTCTTTCAATTCCGGTTCCGTCATAGGATGCCGTTAATTCATTGGCCAGACCGGTTCCATGGATTCCTTCCGGATACATATGGAATTCCACAGGAACCTTTGCTTTTTTCATAGCGCAGACAAAAAGAAGGGAATTCTCCACAGGAACTGAGTCATCTGCAAAAGAATGCCACAGAAATGCAGGCGGAGTGTCTTTATCCACATATAGCTCCAGAGACATCTTCTCCTTATCCTCCTCATAACGTTCTCCAAGAAGATTGCGAAAGCTTCCACAATGGGCACAAGGGCCAGAGGATATAACCGGATAACAAAGAATCATTCCGTCCGGACGGATTTCCTTAGGGGTAACATGCAAAGGCTGCCAAATCTCCGGCCTCTTATACAGGACTCCAAGAGAACCGGCCAGATGACCGCCTGCAGAAAATCCCATAACCAGAACCTTATCCGGGCAGATGAGCCATTGATCTGCATTCTGACGAAGCAAGCGCACACACTCCGCGGTCTGGAGAAGTTGTACCGGATATCTACTTGGCGCTACGCTGTAACGAAGCACTGCCGTATGGTACCCCATAGACAGAAAGCGAAGGGCAATTGCCTCTGCTTCCCTGTCAGAGGTCATCTCATAACCGCCGCCAGGGCAAATTAAAATCACGGGACGCTTCTGTCCCGGATACAATTCCTTGGACTCTTCCCAGAAATAAGTAAAAAGCTGGGCCTCCGGGCACCCTTCGGGTGCAATGGTAAGTTTCTCATGAATCATAATATTTACTCCTTATTTTAAATTTAAAGCCTCTTCCGGCATCATTAGAAGAATCAGGAAAGCACTCCACTGTCCTAAATTTCCCCTTGTCTCTCCAGATAACTAAGAAAAGCCCCGCACCCTTCTACAATATCCGCATAGGTCACATCAAAGTTCCCGGTATACCAAGGATCTGCAATATCTCTCTCCGCTCCTGCAAATGACAGCAGCTTGTATACCTTTCCATCAGGATCACCTTTCAACATCCTGTTCAGGTTCCGTATATTCCATGTATCCATCCCAATGATGTAATCAAATGTATGATAATCACTCCATGTAATCTGTCTTGCTCTGTGGGGTACTAAAGGTATCTTCACTTCGCGCAATTTCTTCACCGTCCCCCTATGCGGAGGGTTTCCAATTTCCTCCGTGCTGGTAGCACAAGAGTCAATCACAAACTGATCCTCCAGACCTCTTTCTTTCACCATGTAAGTAAAAATGCTCTCACACATTGTAGAGCGACAAATATTGCCGTGGCAGACGAATAATACTTTTATCATATATTTAAACTCCTTTGATTTTAGGTTTTTCCTTGATTTTTCAGCGTTTTTACAACATTTCATTTTCTTTGTTATTGGCATATGTTAGCATAATTTGATATAAGTTTTCGTCCAAAAGTTGTAAAATTGGTTGTAAAACTATGTGTTATTTACAACTTTACAACTCACTATCACATACCTGTTTCATCTCTTTTTGAATATCCTCAAAATCTAAATGTGTATAAGTATTCCGTGTTACACCAATATCGAAATGTCCCATTATTTTTTGCAGTGTTTTTGGATTCATTCCCGATTTCGCCATGTTGGAACAAAAGGTATGCCTGCATACATGAGGTGTAATCTTTGGTAGTTCCTCTTTGTGAATTTTATTGTACTTTTCGCATATATGCTGGAAATACTTTTCCCAATGGAGGGCAACCATTGGCATATCATTTTTATCAAGATACAGGAACCCCTTATAAGCAACTCTGTTCTTATCATAAATAACAGGTTCTTTCTTAGGTTTCTTTCTGTTAGTAATGATAAAGCGAAAACATTCTTGAACTTCCTCAGTCATGGGAACCATTCTTGTGCCACTATCAGTTTTCGTGGCTTCTATGATGTATTCCATATTCCTCTTTCGTTGTAACTGATGATCAATATTGATTTTTCCATTTTCCAAATCAATATCAGATACGGTCAAGCCTACAAACTCCGATATACGAAGTCCTGTATGAAAAAGGATATAAATTCCTTCATAGTAACGGTTAAAGTGCTTATCCGCTTTGATAAACTCCAAGAATGCTCTTTGTTGTTTTCTTGTAATAGCTTCTCTGGTTACACTGTCATTGACAACCACAGTCGCAAGCTGAAATTCAAATGGATTCTTACGAATCAAATCATCATCTACCGCCATCTGAAATGCTGGTCTTACCACACCTCTTACAGTATGTATGGTACTGTAACTTCTTCCGTCAGCTTGTAGCTTTATCAGCCAACCTTTTGCGTCTGATAATTTTACTTTATCAATTCGTTTGTTTCCAAAGGCTTCTTTCTTGATAATGTTGATTACAAAGTTGTAATTGGCTTCTGTATTGTGCCTTACACCCGTTTTCTGTGAAATGTACTTTTTCACAAGTTCCAAAACTGTCATTCCACCGCCAAGAGAAACAATATCATCTTCCAAATCTTTATGTATCTGTTTTTCCTTATTTCGGAGTGAAATATTGTTTTTTGCACCTTGCGGAACCGTATCGGTCTTGACTAACTTCCAGCTATACACATATTTTGCATTTCCTGCATTATCAATGTACTTATACATATAACGCCCATCTTTTCGTTGGCTCTCTCCACCTCGTAAAATACGATTTCTATTATCACGTCTTTTCGCACTCATCAAATCGCTCCTTTCGTATCTTGAAAGAGCCCCGATATGACAAAATAAGTATATACCATATCTGCAGAAAAACAAGCGGCTGCGGAGCAGACATTTGTTTTTACCTGATATGGTAATGACAAAATCTTTTAGCAGCAGTTTGCTGCGGCAGATGTGCTATGCACATCTGGATTTTGGAATTATTCTACCATAATCGGGGCATAATCGCCACATCAGATTTCCTCCAACTCATCTATGATTTTCTCGAATTGCTTTCGTTTAATCTGAATCCGATTCCCGTTTGTAATCAGCCAACTGGCATTTCTATGCTCATCAACCAGTCCACGGAGTTTCTTTTCTCCGATTCGAAAATACGCTGACGCTTCTTCAATCGTTAATGTGTATTTTTCCCATACAGGAATATCCACATTTTTCATATGTAAAGCACCACCTCCCCTTTCTTTGATTTGTAGAAAAGAGATAGAATTGCACTTATAAATCTTCACTTTACTTCTAACTCAAAATCTAAAATGGCTTTCATTATGGCAGTTCGTACCCTGCCTTTTAAATCCATATCAACCACAATCCGCATATTTCCATATTCATCATAACAAGGACGTAAACATGCTTTTGATATGTATGCATTATAATGATTTAAAATCTTTTCCATCGCTATCTCATCACCGTCTACCGCTGAACAGATAGTGGAAAATCGTGGACATTTTTGTATACGTTCCATTTTGCTAATCCTCCGTATATTTTTCTCTGATAATATTTAAAGCTCTCATTCTGCTCCGATAAACAGAACATCTTGAAATACCAATAATCTCACCGATTTCTATATCTGACATTTCAAGGAAATAGGACATTAGAACAATGTTTCTCTGCCTTTCGCTTAATGCCTTGATTGCTTCACACAAATGCTCATTAAAAACACGGACTTCCATTCCGTATACAGGAAACACTGTATATCCAATAGAATATTCATCTATGGTAGCTACATGGTTTAAATCTGCTTCTGTCACATCACAAAACGGAACTTCATGCTTTGCACGTCTTCCGAGTTCTCTGTAATAGTTCTTAACCGTCCTATCTATGACTTTACGAATAAGACAATCAAACTGTAATCTTATTGCTTTTTCAAATGAAGAAGGGGACATAATCTCACCTCCTTCCTGTGAAAATTGTTAAAACGTGAAGATTCTTACCTCTTTTCGCTCTAACACTCACCACAGAGATGAGATTTGTTACTCTGTCTGTAAAATTGTTTAAAGATATTTTGAGACAGCAAAAAAGCACAGGAACAACTAATAAATGCTGATCCTGCGCTTTTCCGATAGTTCCTGCTATGTAATGTAAAAAACCACATTCAAGGGTGTAAAATGTTATTGAATAAATGTATATTTTTTTGACAATAACGGATTTACTAAGAATTGTGTTTTACAATGCATTATCAAAGCGGCTACCTCCAAGAGCCGCCCAAATAAAACCTGTATTATTCATAGAATTAGGAAAAGAAAAAACGACAGCCTTTCAACCGTCGTCCAAATTTATCGTATTCAAAAAAGATACTGTCGGCAACGGTTTTTTTTATTTACGCGAGCAACGAGCCAAACGAATATGCTTGCATATTCACTTGGCGACTGCCGCGATAACCAGCGAAATTCGCAAAGCGTGTTTCGTCTGGTTTATGCCAACAGCAATAGAGTTGAGTTGTATTGATTTTACAGATTATCACATATCCAATTTTTTATAATTTTGTTATCTCCATTTCCCATAAAAGAATGTTCACTCTTCTCTGATATAGTCAATGACACAGAATTGGACTTTGCAAAATTTTCTATGACCTGTAATGATTGCAAATTATCCTTACCTCCATAAAGTATATAGGTTGAACCAATGTCATTTAGTTAGCAATAAAGACATCTGCTGCTTTTTTAGTAAAAA
>JAUNGL010000157.1 GCA_030524665.1 Lachnospiraceae bacterium
TATCTGATTGCTGAGACAGACGGCGAACTTGTTGGCTATGCTTATGCCAGCGCATTTCATGAGAGAGCGGCTTACAACTGGGCTGCCGAGGTTTCGATCTATGTGAAACAGGAAAGAAAGGGGTTAGGCATCGGCGGCAGACTGTATGAAGTGTTGGAGCAGATTCTGGCCAGGCAGGGGATTTTGAATCTGAATGCGTGTATCGCCTGGCCCCAGGAAGAGGATGAATATCTGACGAGAGACAGTGTAAATTTCCACAGGCATCTCGGATATCAGTGGGTGGGTGAGTTTCACCAGTGCGGATATAAATTCAACCGCTGGTACAACATGGTGTGGATGGAAAAACAGATCGGCGCCCATCTGGAACATCAGCCGGAGGTCAGAACATTCAATGAAATCAGGTCCGAACTGGGTCTATGATCTGTCAGCTGTTAAGGCATTTTGCCTGCGGACTGTGTCAGGTGTATCCTCAAGCAGCTGGCCATTGATCTCATCTGGTTTCGTTTTTCTTTTGCGGATCGCAGTAGGCGTATCCCCATACGTTTCCCGGAACATCCGGCAGAATACCTTGTAGTTGGTAAAGCCGTTGCGTGCGAGGATATCCGTGACGGTATCGTCGGTCGTGAGAAGTTCTTCATAAATATGAGTCAGGCGTACCTGATTGACGTATTCCAGAAAGGTAATTCCGGTATTTTTTTTAAAAATCCGGCAGAAATACTCCGGGTTCAGGGCTGCGGCTTCAGCTGCACTGCGCAGAGTCACCGGCTCTCTGTAATGCTGCTCGATGAAAGAGAGGATTTCTCTGAGTCGGGCAGTATTTTTCTGCCCTTTATTGTCGGATACACGCGAAGAAAAGTGAAGATACAGCGTGTGCAGAAAATCATGGAGCCGTGCATTGAAGGCAAGCTCGTAGCCATCATGCTTCTCATAGAATAATTCGGCGAGTGTCAGAAGCTGTCTCTGCATATCTAGAAAGGAAGAAGGGCACTGCATGGCTTCACAGCAGAAATACTCCTGAAAACGAACGGTGGAAAAGTCGTATACGTACTGTGCGATATAGGCATGGGGGATCTGCAGCAGAAGAATTCTTGTATGACCAGGGGTTCTTGTGCTGTGGATATCGCTGGAATTGACGACGAAAATATCATTGCGGGTCAGGGTGTATTCCTGATCGTGGATGCTGAGGTGCATGCTCCCCTCCAGAACCATCAGGACCTCAATGTGTTCATGCCAGTGGCTTGGGACCAGCTCCGAGGAAGTCTTGTGAATCGAAAAGTAGACCGGGAGCTGGGGAAGCGGGGCGATCATTTCATGTGTGGAATTCTGCATGGATTTCCTCCTGTGAATATAGACAGGCTGCAGCGGCAGCGTACTTCGTGTAACAGTTGCGGCATGTAAATTCCGGGATACATGCGTATGGTTACGGTTCGCAGACGGAAAGTCCGGAACAGTAATGGCAAATGTACAGTTACGAAAGAATGTCAGACAGATAGAAAAGCGCTGTCTGACAAGCGTCTGGATGATTACTGTGAAGCGTAACATAAAAACAGAGAAAAAGTCAATATCAACCTATCAGAAAGTCAAGAAATGAGATTGTCCCGAAGCTGGCAGGGAAGTAAAATAATTCTAAACCGAAGCCGGATTCAAGACGAGAGTAAGATGAGAGAAAGGCTCAGGCTCAACGACATGGGAGGGAGCATTCCAAATATGAAAATAATTTCTGTGGCTGCGGTTACTGCCGGAGGAAAAACAACGATTGTCAATGAGTTAAAGAAGCGATTACGGAATTCACAATCTCTGCATTTCGACAATTATACTTTTGAGGGTGAAGTCGATAACTTTTTTCAATGGGTACTCGATGGAGCAAATTATCATGTTTGGAATTTAACCCCTTTAGAAGATGACATTTTAAAGGTCAAATCTGCGGGAATATGCGATTACCTGATACTGGACTATCCTTTTGCTTATTGCCATGATACAATTAAACCGTACATTGATACAGCTTTTTTCATTGACACTCCACTCGATATATCTTTAGCAAGACGGATTCTAAGAGATATGAGTGATGCCACAGCGGATGAGATACGCCGTGATTTGGAAATGTATTTAAAATACGCACGAATCGCTTTTGTTCAAATGCAAAAGGATATTCTGCCATCATCCGACTATGTAATAGATGGAACACTAAGTGTGGAAGAAATCGTGAATGCAATTGCTGCACAAATGGATTACAGAAGATAGCCTGTGCGCCAGCCGCAGATTCATGCGAGAGAGGTATTTCGCTCAAAAAGCCGATAGACTCAGGCGCACCGCCCTGAACATGCAGGGTTTTCAGAGGGTAACTAAGACAAATGGAATTTTGTTAAAATAAATATATTACAGGAGGGATTACAACATGGAAAAATGGACACGTGCTTTGTATCAGCCGAGTCTTCCGCTCGGTGAAAATGGTGAGAAAGTCACAGGTTCAAAGCAGCATATTGAGCTGTCGAAGGAAGCGGCAAAGGAAGGTATGGTACTGCTGAAAAATGACGGCAATCTGCTTCCATTTGCAAAGGGAACGAAGGCAGCATTGTTCGGAAAGGCAGCATTTGATTATGTCAAGGGCGGCGGCGGAAGCGGTGACGTCACAGTCGCATATATCCGGAACCTGTACGAAGGTCTGAAGCTGCAAAAAGACAAAATCAGCATATTTGAGCCTTTGTGTGATTATTACCGCAAAGATGTGGAGAAGCAGTATGCAGCGGGCAGTGTGCCGGGAATGACAGTAGAACCGCCAGTGCCGGAGGATCTGCTCATGCAGGCAAAGGCTTACACGGATACTGCGATCATCATGATCTGCCGTTTTTCAGGGGAAGGCTGGGACAGAAAGAGCGTGATCGATGATATGAATAAGAATCTCTTTGAGAGCGAACGTCAGATGGCAGAATGCTCCGCGAGAATCTTTGCAAACGGCGACTTCTGTCTTTCCAATGAAGAACAGGCCATGGTGGATGCGGTAAAGAAAAACTTTGCCAAAGTTGCGGTTGTCATGAACGTGGGTGGTATGGTAGATACTTCCTGGTTCGTCGATGAGGAGCAGATTCAGTCCGTTCTGATGGCATGGCAGGGAGGAATTGAAGGTGGTCTGGCTGCCGCAGAACTGCTGACAGGCGATGGCAATCCTTCCGGTAAACTCGCTGATACGTTTGCGAAGACGCTGGAGGATTATCCTTCCACTTACAATTTCCATGAGTCCAGAGATTATGTAGATTATACGGACGATATCTATGTGGGATACCGTTATTTTGAGACAATACCGGGAGCAGCAGCGAGAGTGAATTACCCGTTCGGTTATGGGCTTTCTTACACTACCTTTGCAGTGAATACCGTCTCAGCCGGGGAAAAAGACGGAACCGTGCAGATTTTGGCCAACGTGGTAAATACAGGACATGTGCCAGGCAAGGAAGTCGTGCAGGTATACTTCGGCGCTCCTCAGGGCAAACTCGGCAAACCAGGAAAACAGCTGATCGCTTTTGCCAAGACGAGAGAGCTGCAGCCGGGAGAGACGCAGGCGGTGACACTGGAGTTCGAGGTCAGAGATATGGCATCTTACGATGATCTTGGCCAGGTACAGAAGTCTGCTTATGTGCTGGAGAAGGGTGAGTACTTCTTCTATGTCGGCACATCTGTCCGTGATACAGAGCAGCTTGGCTTTGTATACAATGTTGCCGCAGATACCGTGACAAGACAGCTTTCCGAGAAACTTACGCCGTCCTCACTTGCAAAGAGGATGCTGGCAGACGGAAGCTATGAAGAGCTTCCGCAGACCACTCCGAACGATCCGAACGCCAATGAACTGGAGCGGATGCCGGTGGAATTAATGGAAGGCCAGGTGCCTGCAGTACGGGGCAGAGGAAGATACCAGCTCTGGAAAGAGCCTTACAAACAGGGGGTACATACTTTCTATGAAGTGGCGGAAGGAAAGCTGACGGTAGACGAATTCCTTGCGCAGCTCACCGATGAGGAAGTGGCGCATCTCCTCGGCGGACAGCCGAACACAGGAGTGGCGAATACTTTCGGATACGGCAATCTGCCGGAATACGGAGTACCATCCATCATGACGGCAGACGGACCCGCAGGACTCCGCATTGCACCTCAGTGCGGCGTGAATACGACTGCATGGCCTTGTTCCACGCTGCTTGCGTGCAGCTGGAATGCAGAGCTGGTCGAGGCAGTCGGCGCGGCAGGCGGAGCAGAGGTAAAGGAAAACAATATCGCCATGTGGCTGACGCCTGCGGTCAACATCCACAGAAGCCCGCTGTGCGGCCGGAATTTTGAGTATTATTCAGAAGACCCGTTCCTGACCGGTAAGCTGGCAAGCGCTATGGTAAAAGGAATCCAGTCGAACCGCATAGGCGCAACGGTCAAGCATTTTGCACTGAATAATAAGGAGAGCAACCGTAAGAACAGTGATTCCAGAGTATCCGAGCGTGCAGCAAGGGAAATTTACCTGAAAGCATTCGAGATGATTGTACGTGATGCAAAGCCGTGGTCGATCATGACCTCCTACAACATCATCAACGGACATCGGGCGTCAGAGAATGCAGATCTTCTGGAAGGCATCCTCCGCGGTGAGTGGGGCTATCAGGGCTGTGTGACAACCGACTGGTGGACCTGCGGCGAGCACTATAAGGAGACGAAAGCAGGAAATGATGTGAAGATGGGCTGCGGATATCCGGAGCGTCTGCTGGAGGCGCTGGAAAAGGGCTGCCTTACGAGAGCAGAGATGGATGTCTGCGCAAAGAGGATTCTGGAGCTGATTCTGAAGATCGATTAAGTCAGAACGATTCGCCAGAAAAGTCAGTTATTTGCTGCTTCGCAGCCTCTGTCCGTGGTTGACCTGTAAATATATGTGCTTTATAGTTTTGAAGGAGTACCCAAGAGGTTACTGTTCATTGGGGAGCTGTCCCGCGAGGATTTATCCTGCCCGCCTTTTGGGCAGGATGCCGTCTCTGGCGAAGGGTGTTCCGGTGCAGTTTTGTACCTGAATCCCGAGTTTTGCGGCGCGAAATCGCATGGAATGCGATTTCTGTGCAATTAATAGATCATGAAAGATACTGCCGGTAGATGGAAAAAGTCTGCCGGCAGTATTTTTATATCGAAAGATCATGATAACATCTCATCCGATAGCTTGTCATAAAAGCCCACGGTTACGACGATTTCGGATGCTTTCTACGGCAATTCATCGATATGCTCTATCAGATACCGGATAAAATATTTACTGGCGATTGGCAGGCTGTTTTTGTCCTTATAACCAATGGCCAGATGCCGGAAAACAGGCGGATCGATCGGAAGACATACGATATTAAAGCTTGTACGGCGCAGCATCAGCTCTGCGAGGATACTGATCCCGAGTCCGGCTTCCACCATCGTCATGATGGCAAAATCATCATGAATGGTATATTTGATGTCCGGTTTCAGACCTGCGGCATTGAATGCATTCAATGGTTCATTGTAATGACCTTCTTCCAGAAGAATAAAAGGCTCCTCGGCAAGCTTTTCCAGCGGAACCGCCCTGCACGAGGCCAGCGGGTGATTCTGCGGCAGCACAGCCAGCATCTCCCCGTCTCTGAGTAGAACTGTCTCGAGCTCCGTGACAGCGGGCGGCGTGATAAAGCCGAAATCGACGGCTCCTGTTTTGATCCATTCCTGGATGGAGGTATAATCCCCCTGATGGAAGAGAAACTGGACGTGAGGATAAATTTCCTGAAATCCTTTGATCAGCTGAGGCATCCAGTGGCAAGTAATGCTCGTCAGGGTGCCGACCCGGATGATTCCTGTTTCCAGTCCTCTGATTTCATTTGCCTTCTCCTGCATGGCGCGGTATTGCAGAAGTGTGCGTTCAATAAATGGATACAGCTCGGCCCCCTCAGGTGTCAGCTTCACACCCGTGCGGGAGCGGTAGAGCAGCTTCATGGAGAGTTCCTGTTCAAGGGAGGCAACCATCTGGCTGACGGAGGACTGGGTATATCCGAGCGCTTCTGCGGCTTTCGTGAAGCTTCCCATTTCTATAATTTTCTGTAATGCAAGATATCGGTTCATGTTCCACAAATCGCTTTCTTTAATAATTACATTAAAACTATTTGTTTTACTTATTTTTGACATAAGTATATAGTAATCATAGGAAATGCGTCAAGCTTTTTAAACAGTAATCACATAAGGCAGGCAAGATAAGAGCTGGATAGAGAGTTTCAGTCTGGCAGACAGCATTATCTGATGTGCCGCAATGATACTGTGCAGAAAGCATTAGACATGTAGAACCTGAATTTAGAGAAAGGATGAGGTTGCTGGTTACGGAGTAACGGTAACGGGATGGGACAGAGATGGAAATTGTAGAGTATCAGAAGAAATACGAAAAAGATTTTATTGAGCTGAATACCGCATGGGTAGAGCGCTTTTTTGTGATGGAGGATGCTGACCGTGAGGTTCTGGAGCATGTGGAGGAATTGCTGGAAACAGGCGCAATGGTCTATTTTGCTGTGGAGAATGATCATGTTCTGGCCACCTGTATGGCGATGCCGCTGGGAGACGATGTATGGGAAATCTGTAAGCTGGCAGCCACAGGGCAGTACACAGGCAAAGGTGCAGGAAGCGCAGTATTCCGCGCAAGTATGGATTGGGCAATTTCCCACGGAGCCAAGAAACTGACTCTGATATCCAACCGGCGCCTGAAGCCTGCCTTGCATATCTATGAGAAAAATGGTTTCCGGGAGATTCCACTGAACAAGGCATACTGGGGATTTGAGAGAGCAGATATTGAATTCGAATATGTGGTGCCGTCATCCACGGCCACAGTGATTTCAGAAAACATGACTAATTCAATTCGTGTTTAGTTGACAACGAACGGACGCAGGAAACGTATGGTTTGGATGCTCTG
>JAUNGL010000158.1 GCA_030524665.1 Lachnospiraceae bacterium
GGTGGCTGATTGGGTGGATATTTCTTCTCGATTCACATCATTCAGCGGTACTATAATTCTGAAGATATCTCCTTCAATAAATTCAGGATCTTTCCCCGAGTAAAATTTACTGTATTTAAACAAATTCCGCACACCGGAACCAAGCTGATCTGCATACCCTATATTTCTAAAGAACGATGCAATAATTGGATTCTTCGGTGATGGGTCCATATTATCTGGTGTGATAACTGTATTTTTCGAGGCTCTGTTTGCATTTTCTACATACATCCGTTCTTTCTCAATCACGAATTTGGCCTGATAGGAACTTGTATATTCACGATGAATTAATGTATTCGCAATCATCTCACGAGTAATAATATTTCTCAGGCTCTTACGTTGATCATCTTCCAGAAAATATTTATCCAATAAATGCTTACGGCCAAATTCCATCAAGAGTTCATAACTTTCTACCAAATTTGTCTGCACGATTTCTCTGTCATCATAGCGATCTACATTCACACGCCGAAGTAAAGCATCCGTCACATAGGCAGGCGCAATATCCAAAATCACATCATCCCTTCCAAGAAGCATAACTGCCGCCAGGTTGAATCCCTGCTCTCCAGTCACACGATCCATTGTATACAGTCTTGCGCTTTTCAACAGTTCGTCATCTGTCATACTACTCCACGGATGACCATGCCCATTCCTCTGATTTTCCGCCATGACACGAAGGTTTGAAAGCATATCAAGTCGAAGATCCGCTTTCTTCACATAAGGATAAACTTTACGCTCTGTAAAAATTTCCTGTTTGCGAATATACATTTGCGCAATCTGAGCAGTTGCTGTTACCTTCACATCCGCATCGCCTACCCGGTCATAAATCGTTTTCTTATAGCTATGCACCTCAGCGCTCGGTAAAACATGTATATGAATGATTTTTTTCCCTTCATACTGTATGATTCTTGGTGATAAATAAACTGTAGGCGTAAATAATGCCGGATTACTGACACTACTTATAAAATTTCTTACCATATCGGAAGCAGCCTTTTCAGGTATTCCTGATACTGTTCCGTCATCCAGCACACCTAAAAATATGTCTCCGCCGAAACGATTCAAAAAGGAGCATACCGTTTCGTAAACGTCATTCTCAATACCATTTCCGCAGCGCTTAAATTCCACTGCGATAGTTTCACCTATTTCCAGTATTGACTTGATGGTATTTGAATCCATAATTTCTGCCTCCTTTTTTACACTCACAAACACCAATTCCTTCATTCAGCCGTAAAAACTTTTTCATACTTATTTTTGAGTATATCCATCACTTATAGTTATCATTATTTTAATCTGCATTTAGTATTCTCAGATCTCTGCAGAGCCTACCAGACTAAAACCATCAATCCAATCAAAAGCCCCAGCCCCACCAGATACACCATCCCGATCAGAAACGCTGCTTTCAGTGCTCCAAACGTATACATTCTTCTTTCCCGCCAGGAAAACGGAGCATCCTCCCACGGTTCCGACTGCCTGTTCCGGTTGCCGACGTCTATATTTTCCCGCTGTCTCCGGTTTCCATTCTGTGCTCTTCCTCCAAACAGATGCCATCCGCCGGACAGACCATGCGGGACATCGCTCATATCCGCGACCATATGCCCGTCATCCTCCTCCATCCCTTCAGCCCTATCAGATTCCTCCATCCAGAATCTGTCTTGCTCTGTTCTTTCCGTTGTTTCCCGTATCGTACTGTCATTTCTTCTTTTCATTCTATCGTCTCTCTCCAGTAAAGCAATTGTTACATTTCACTGGAAAGTTCGCCGCAATGTCCAGACGTATTATTCACTCTCCAGTAAAGCAGTTATTATTTTTCACTCCGTGCCCGGTCACGCAGGAATAACAAGCAATAATCAGATTCCAGCCATATCAGACTGCCATCTATCGCAAAACAACGATCCATAGTCCTGCAAACCAGCAACTGTAAAACTACTATAACTATACCACAACACAGCAGCGCCCACGAGTATGAATTTGAAATATCTTCAAATTTCCTCTGAGCGCTGCTGCAAATTCACTGCCATTGTTCTCTCCTCCGGCAGATGTTTTATATCTTAATTGTTTCTATGAAATTTACCATGTCCAATCCGCTTCATCTTCCGATTGATTCTTATTTTCTCTGAACGTGATACCATAATCTCCGCTCATGATGTGTCCGATCTCATGAAACAAGGTGAACCAAAACGTATCTGCGTAATGTCTTCTATCATTTACCATCAGCATGATTTTCCATCAATCTTCTTGGTTGCTCCATTGATGCCGGAATTTTTCAGATTGGGAAGAACCACCAAAACAACACCTGCTTCAGAAAAGGCTTTTCTTAAAACGGGTAAAAAACCTTGGTGATTACGAGTCTGTGTTAAAACAAATTCTACCGCCTCTTCAAATTTTTTCTTATTAAATCTGGGTACTTCTGTTTTCAAAGCTTTATTAATCGCAATCTGCACCATCGTATTAGCATTCACAATATTAGACCGACTCAGACTTTCTGTGCAGCTCCTGAAACTTACTGTTAAATCTTTTTCTTCCAGCACTGTTAAAGAAGAAACTTATGCTATTTCACATGATCTGTCAACACATGGACACAAATTTATATATTATTTGCAACAGTTTGTATTTATCCCTTCTGTCTTATTTTACTGTCCACTTCATCCTGAATACTCCACGATATGCGATCACAGCCGATACCAACGCGGCAGCTTCCAGCAAAAGAAACAATACCGCAAATCCTGCCTGGTCATCTGCTCCATGGATCATCAGATAAATTCCTTCTCCGCCAAAAGTAACCCCTGCGCCAACCGCTGCCAGCCCGAACCGAAATGGCAGCTTCAGCACGCTTGCCTGATACACATACTCACGCAAGGGCTTTCTCCCTGTTCCCATCCGGAATACAGCCAATCCTGCGCTGACCGCAGCCAGCAGCTGAACCAGATAGGGCAAGAGTACATAAAAACAATTTCCCATCCCCGGGGCTGGAATATATCCATTGGCAATGGTAACTCCTGCCAGAACCGCACAGCTTCCCCACAGTTCTGCCATCTCCCGGCGGATCCTTTTACTGTCTCCCTGAAGCACATAATAAGCTCCCTGATAGCTGTATGTTCCGGAATCATCCGAATGAAAATCATTCAGATATGCTCTGCGTTCCTTTTTACTGTGTTCTGCCATATGCCTTTTGCTCCTTCTGTTATTTCCCGATCAATACTTTTTTCCTTCAAACGCAAATCCATATCTGCGGATACGCTCTCTCCGGATTCCCTTTGTGATTGGCGCTGCCTCACACTTTTTCTCTTCCATCTGTGCGATGGCACTGCAAGTCTTTTTCTGGTATCCAGTATACTTCCCCAGATATTCAGTATAGCGGATTTCATCAGAAAATACAATTACTCCGGAGATATAAAAAAGCCTTTAAAACCGGATATCCCGATATTTAAAGGCTCTGTTTCCTATTTCTCTTTTTCCCGGATGATTAGTCCTGTACATACGGCATAAGTGCTACATGACGGGAGCGCTTGATTGCTACGGTCAGTGCTCTCTGATGCTTTGCACAGTTGCCTGTGATTCTTCTCGGAAGAATCTTTCCTCTCTCGGATACGTATCTCTTCAGCTTATTTACATCCTTGTAATCGATCTCGTTGTTCTCTTTGCCACAGAATACGCAAACTTTCTTCCTTCTGCGAATGCCGCCTCTTCTCTTCATCGGAGCATCGCCTCTATCTTTATTGAATGCCATTGGTAATTCCTCCTTTTACGCACCATATCATAACTTCTAGTTGAACGGGAGTTCCTCGTCGATTCCATCCGGAATATTCATGAAGCCGTCTCCCGCGGATGCCTGGCTCGGTGCCGGCATCGGAGCTGCTGCTCTCGGGCTCGGAGTCGACTGGCGGGCCATACCGCTCTCTGCGGCTGCGGCCTTGCTCTCTGCGAACTCCTGCTCTTCTACGATTACATCCGTAGTATATACCCTCTGGCCATCTCTGTTCGTGTAGCTTCCGGTCTGAATCCGTCCGGTCACTGCAATCTTGGTACCCTGACGCAGGTACTTCTCTGCAAACTCGGCGCCTCTGCCGAATACAGTACAGCTAATAAAATCAGCGCTTGCCTCGCCGTCGCGGCGGAACCTGCGGTCAACTGCAAGTGTATATCTGGCAATCGCCATAGAGTTATCCCCTGCGGAATAACGAACCTCCGGGTCCCTTGTCAAACGTCCCATTAAGATGACTTTATTCATTCTATCTCCTCTTTTCTATCTATGCATCCTGTCTAACGCATAAATATCTGATGACATTTTCCATGATACGGACACGTTTTTCAACTTCTGCCGGGCATGCTGCATCAGCTTCGAAACGAACGAAGTAGTAAAATCCTTCGCGCATCTTCTGGATCTCGTAAGCGAGTCTTCTCTTACCCCACTCGTCTACCTCTGTCACAGTGCCACCGAAACGTGTAATAATCTCTTTTACCTTCTCGATTGTAGCGGCTCTGTCCTCATCTTCGATCTTTGCGCTGACAACTACTGCTAATTCATACTTGTTCATGCTTTCGCACCTCCTTGTGGTCTCTGGCCCCTTTTCGCTGAAAGGAGCAAGGAAATCAATATATCACGAAAATGTATTCTACCATAATTATTTCTCTTTTTCAAGCTTTTTTCTGATTCCTCTGGTGTTTTTTTCCACCATTTTCCGTGCTGTCATGATCTGATGTCCGCAGCCCATACACTTCAGCCGGAAATCTGCACCCACACGCAGAATTTCCCATTCCTGACTTCCGCATGGATGCTTTTTTTTCAGCTTCACGATATCTCCAACTTCATATTCCATATCTGTTCACCACCATCCGGCTATCTTACTCTATGCAAACAACTGTATCTTACAGTCCAGCCCCACCAGACTGCGGGTATCAACGCATTCCGCAGCTACAGACAGCGACTTTATCCTGCTGCACACGATCCTTTTTCACGTACCTGAGAACATTCCCGCAGTCTTCCGCTGCTATGTTTCATGACGAAACCTGAATATTACCCAATATCTCCCCGATACTTCCCTGCACCAGCAAATCTGCATACTTATCGCGCGGCGTCGGGGATTTATTGATTACGACCAGATGGCTTCCCCTGAAGTAATCGATCAGTCCCGCCGCCGGATATACAGCGAGGGAAGTTCCGCCGATGATCAGCACATCTGCAGCCGAGATATAAGAAATGGAATCCTGCATCGTCTGCATATCCAGTCCTTCTTCGTACAGGACCACATCCGGCTTGATCACACCACCGCATTTCTCACAAAGCGGCACTCCTTCAGCTGCCAGCATATACTGGGCATCGTATGATGCATGACATCGCTGGCAATAATTACGGTGTACACTTCCATGAAGCTCCAGGACACGCCTGCTGCCTGCCATCTGGTGCAGTCCGTCAATATTCTGGGTGATGACAGCCTTCAACTTCCCTTTTTCCTCCAGTTCCGCCAGCTTCCGGTGCGCTGCGTTCGGCTTTGCATCCAGACAGAGCATCTTGTCATGATAAAACCGATAAAATTCTTTCGTATTCCGTACGAAAAATGTGTGGCTCAGAATCGTCTCCGGCGGAAAATCATATTTTTGGTGATATAATCCGTCCACACTGCGGAAATCCGGGATCCCGCTCTCGGTTGACACACCTGCCCCTCCAAAAAACACAATATTATCGCTGTTTGAAATAATCTCCTGCAGCTTCTGCCTGCTCTCATCCATTTCTGATTCCTCCTTCCTGTGTCTCCTCCGTGTTCCTACGGGTACGCATAGATTTCCCGAACCTGTTACTATTCATGGCTCTGCGCGAACAGTAGCCCGGATTTCAAATTCATGCCGGATGTAGATCTTCTGCCGTCAGGCAAATTTTTTACTCCCCCACCTGATCCTTCGGCACATACACCTGTGCCAGCTTGCCCATCACGACGAATCTGGTTTCATCATCCCCGGTACAGGTGGACAACGTCACAACCCTGTCATCATCCGTCACTTCCACCCCGGTGTTATCCACCTGAGAATTTGAAAATGCGATCTCTACAAAGTTCCGGAATTCATCTTCCAAAAACATCGTCTGATATGTGAGTCCCACCTTATTCACCACCATCGCAGAGAAGATCCGGTATTGATAAATAAAATCCGGAGTAAAGATCCAGAAATATTTGCTCTTTTGGAATGTTTCGTCATTCCCGAACTGCTTCAGCTTTCCGAACATCGAACCATTCTTCATATTATGCCCGTATATGATCGTATTCTGGTCAGTAAAATCCGTTTTGTTCGTATAGTTCAAAAACAGACATCCGGCAAAATTAGATTCTCCCTCAAAGGTTCTGTGCAGATAATAGTCGTTGTCTTCACCCTGCACCAACGGATAAGAAATATCGATGGCACGTATCCTGAGCCACCCGCAGATATCCTGATTGATCTGTTTCAATTCCGTAAAGTCAATCGGATTGTTCATGACCGGAAGAGAGACCTGTTTGCCATTTTCAGTTACAGTTACCATCACACGTCCCTGGACAGACTGTGCCTCGTCCTCTGCTCCCTGGAGCTGCTCCAGCACTTTGTCGTCCTCCAGCACATTCATATTCTCTGATTCGTCCTGACTCACACTGTAATTGGCTTCGAGATTGTCATATTCATCCGAACCCTTCTTATATTCCCTGTAAAATGTATACAGCATATATCCTGAATAACAGAACACGGCAAGCGCAACCAGCATCAGCAGAAGCCGTATCACATCGCCAAATGTGCGTTTTCCGCGCTTTTTCCGTCCGTTTTTTCCGGAACGTCCGCCATCATTTCTTACCGGCCGTCTGT